>CAJMOV010000007.1 GCA_905215125.1 uncultured bacterium
CCGGGACGCAGACAGCTTGGAAAAGCGCTTCCGGACAAGCAGGAGAATGCCCGCGCGATAAGATCAGCCGCGCCGGCAATTTCAAGCGTCGTCTGTACGCCACTGGCAGCTATTTTGTCCCAGGTTCGGCAGGAATTGATTTTACAAAGACTGATCGTCAGACGGGCAGCTTGCCGCACCGCTGGCGGCGGTTCCCGGCACGCTCTGCACCGGCTGCTCAAGCTGGATGCCGGGCATGGTCTGAAGGGTCTGCATGACCTGCTGGACGTCCATGACGGAATGGGCCGCCGTGCGGCTGATTTTGGACCAGACGATGAAGATGCCCAAAGCGACAAAGAGAAGGGATTTCATGCTCTCCGGCAGTAAAATGGCCATAAATTCATTGTTGGACAGTAAATAGGGCAGCAGCGCCAGCGGCAGCCCCTCTTCGACAAAGGCAATAGCGATGATCAGGGGATCGATAAGCAGGCCGACCACAACCGAAACAATACAGATAACAGCGACCCCGCCCTTGTTCATCTTGCCGCCCAGTTTTTTGTAGCCGAAATAAGCGCCCAGCGGAATCAGCGCGTACAGCAGGCTGTACATGACCTCCATAAACCAGATGGTCAGCAGGTTGGGGACGGCGGCGATCAGGCCGCCGAGTACGGCGCCCAGGATGCCGCGGGCGTAGCTGCCGTTTTGCTCGTTGTGCTGGTATTCTGCCTGGGCTTTTTCGCCGATGGCCTGAACGCAGCGCGCGTGAACCGGACGGTAGCCGCCGTAAACGCCGGCATAGCTGTCGCACCCGCCCTGTCCGCAGATACGGCAGACCTGCGGTGGAGTGATGCCGTATTCGCGCAGGATGGGTAAAGCGATATTCTGGGTGTCCTGGATTTTCTGAAGCAGGGTCTGCGGCTTGGCAGCGATATTGAAGGTAATGCTGTCAGCCGCCGTATTGACGCTGGCGGTGCCCTTTAAGGCCGTCCGCAACGACTTGAGCAGAGATTTGGAGTTCTGCTTCATAAGCTGAGGATCTGCGGCAAGGACAAAGACGGCCAGGTTGCCGCTGCCCCCGCCGTTGAGCGAAGCGACGACGGGGAAATCGCCCATAGTGCCGAAAGCGCCTGCTCCAACGACACGCAGGCCGACGTTCTGCGCATATTCGGCAAACTGCTGCAAGTTCATAATGTTCCTCCCAACGGGGCGCTGCCCCAAGAATATCCGAACGGCCTTCCCGTTCAGCCGCGCACCGAACGGCTTCTGCCTGTTCGGAAGAAAGTATGAATTCATCATAATATAGCGCACTGACGCTGTCAATGGGCAGGATGCCGTTTCCTGGGGAAAACAGGTTAGCTTTCTCTTGTGGATTTGACGGCGGAAGAACAAATTGTACCCGTTAATTCCGCGTTTGCATAAATACAACTATGTAATAGAAAATTTAATTCTTTAAAAGAGAAAATGTGTGAATAGGGAAAACGGCATCTAATTTATCTATTTGTGCGCTGCCTGAAAAGCGGCATAGGTCTTTTCCCTTCTCATGTCTGGAAAAGGGAAGCGGGACAAATTTCCCCAAGATTATGCTTGACAGCGTCTGCATCATGCCGCAAAATGGAAATGGCGGCAGGTCGTCCGCCAGAAGGGATGCAAAGGGACGGTGCGCGCCATGCACTCGGTAAAAACAAAAATTACATCGTTGATGCTGTGCTGCGCATTGCTGACGGCCCTGGCCGTGCTCGCCGTGGGTATCGGACGCACAAAGCAGGTGCTGGAAAAGGATTCGGCCCAGATTTTCGAGCTGTTGTGCAGCAATACGGCCTTCCATCTCGACGAAACGCTGCGGGATATCGAACAATCAGTTAATATCCTTTATCAGTTTGCCGTAAAGCCGTTGAGCGATAGCACGGATATTTTTGATGAAAATATAAAATTTGAAACTTATATTGAAGAAATGCACGAAATTTCTCTGGCCGTTGCGGAAAATACGCCGGGAAGCATTGGCTTCTATTATCGTTTCAGCCCTGAAATAGCCTCGTCTGCCGGCTTCTTTATGACAAAGCCGGCAGGACAGGGGGAATTTTTCGACGTTCCCGTCACCGATATTGAGCGGTACGCGCCGGACGATCACGGTCATGTCGGCTGGTATTACGAGCCGCTGGAAGCGGGGCGGCCTGTTTGGATAGACCCTTATGAAAATGAAAACATCGGCGTGCGGATGATTTCTTACGTCGCCCCGGTCTGTCGCGCCGGCAAGCCTGTCGGCGTACTGGGTATGGATATCGACATTGGTGTCCTGCGCGACGCTGTGCAGGACATACCGCTGTATGAAACCGGTTACGCTATCCTGATCGACGCCAGGGGCAACATCCTTTACCATCCCAGCTGGCCGGAAGGCCTGATGAAAGGGGATTTTTCACCCGACATTGCGCGAATGGTTTCCCTTATGGAAGAAAATTCTGGACAAGCGGGATTGCAGCAGTACGACTGGAACGGCGTCAGCAAGCTGATGACGGCGCAGCGCCTGGCCAACGGTATGACATTTGCCATCACAGCGCCCAAGCGGGAAATTGACGCCCCAATGCGGACGCTGATTGTCCAGGCCACCCTGCTGACGGCCGCCATCCTGGCTGCCGCGCTGCCGCTCATATTCCGCACGGCCGCGCGTATGGTCAAGCCGCTGCGTCAGCTGACGTCGGCCGCGCAGAAGATCGCGCGCGGCGAGCTGGATGTATCCATTCAATGCGACACAAAGGACGAGGTCGGCGTGCTGGCCGAGAGCTTTCGTCAGACGGCTGGCTCGCTGCGCGAATACATCGGGACCATCAATCGCCTGGCATATACCGACGCGCTGACCGGCATCGGAAATAAAACGGCATACGAAAGCGCCGCCGCCCGGATAGAGGACGCCCTGGCGCATGGGGAAGGGGCCTTTGCCGTCGTGCAGATGGATCTCAATGATCTCAAGCTGCTTAACGACACCTGCGGCCATGAAAAAGGCGACATGATGATCAGGGACGCGGCCAATATCATAAAAAATGTCTTTGGCGTCAGCGCTGTTTTCCGCACCGGCGGGGACGAGTTTGCGGCCATCCTCACCGGGGAAAAGCTGGAAAGGCACAGGGAGCTGCTGCGCAGCCTGGGCGAAGAAATTGAGGATTTCAACCAAAGCAGTGGCAAAGGGTACGGCGCCGAGCTGAAGGTGGCCCGGGGGATGGCCGTTTTTGACGCCCGGCATGACAGCTGCTTTGCCGATGTGGTGCGCCGGGCCGACGCCATGATGTACCAGCACAAAAAGCAGATGAAGGAGCAAAAATAACAGGGCGTTCCGGCAGCCCGGGAAAAAGGACGCAGGCAGGGGCCTGCGTCCTTTTGTAAAGCTTGGCCTTTCTCCGGGCGGCGGGCGGGGAGTCGCAAGGCCGAAGGGGCTGTAGGCGGCGCCTTCCGTCTCCCGGCGCATGGGAAATAACGGTGTGGAATTAAGCGGCACGGACGACGGTATTGCGGTAAATCCGGGGAATGGATTGTGCACAGCATACCAATCCTCCGGCATCCGGCCCTTCCGCCGCAGAACCCCGTAATTTACAGGAAGGGCCGGCGATACTTCACACATCCTTTGTCGATTTTCCGCCGAACGTGTATCAGCTCCCCTCTTGCCAGGGCAGCAGGAATATGATATTATGATATACGATATATCGCGATACATAATAGTTGATAAGGGGGGAGCGGATGAATAATCAGCAGCCGATGACCGAAGCCATGTATTATATCCTGCTCGCCCTGCTACATCCTAGCCACGGCTACGGCATGATGCAGCGCATCCGTGAGCTGTCGGGCGGCCGGCTGGTCATGGGGCCCGGCACTCTGTACGGCGTTTTGACCCGTATGCGCCAGGTGGGATGGATTGCCCTTCAGTCGCAGGACGAGCGCCGGAAAACCTATGTCATCACGCCGGAGGGCCAACAGGCACTGCATGCCGAATACCAAAGGCTGCGGTTGCTGGTGCGCGACGGCGCGATATTGGAGGAGGATGAGGGATGAACAGGCGCTATCTGCCCCACCCCGGCGATTACGCCATCGGGGAAAACGAAAGATGGTATGGCTTTATGGCGTCGCGCGGCTGGCGGCTGGTCAAACGCGGGCTGTTCCTCAGCCGCTTTGAACGGGCGCAGCCGCAGCAGGTGCGTTACCGAATCGAGCTGACCGCCCCGGACTTTTTGGATGAGCCCGGTATGCCGCCCGAGCAGGTCACGCTGTATGAGGACTGCGGCTGGCAGTTGGCGGCGCAGCGGGGCATCGTCTATATCTTCCGCGCCCCGGCCGACAGCGACGCGCCCGAATTGTACGCCGATCCGCGGCAGCAGGCCGCCGCCCTGAAGAAGATCCACCGCCGGGATCTGTGGGGATACCTGTGGTGTGCCGTCATCCTGGCGTTCGCCCTATTTCCCCTGATGGTGATGGAAGACAGCCTGCCCGCCGCGTGTGCCGCGCTGGGAAGGGGCTGGCGCCGCCTGTTTGTTGAAAATACTGCCCTTGCCCTGGGCCTCGCCTTTTTTCTCGCCTTTACCCTTTTCCGTGCTTTGTGGGACAGCCTGGGCCTGCAAAGGCTGTATTTTCGTCTCAAACGGGGGATCTCTCTTGACCACGCGCCCAGGGCGCGGACGCCGCGCCGCGTCGTCAGCGTTCTGCTTGGGCTGCTCATGGCAGCCTTCCTGCTTTTGGCCGGCGTTCAATTCCTGACCGGGTATCGCGGCGATCTGCCCGACGAGTCGGACGGCCCTTACCTGCTTCTCAAAGACCTTGGCTGGGAGGGGATGCGGACAGAGAATCCTTTCGGCGGCCAAAGCCGGCTGGAATACAGCCGATCCTTCCTGGCGCGCCGCTGGGACATCGGCGAGTACGTCGAACAGAGCGGATCCGGCACGCCCGCTTATCTGTTCCAGGAAATGATTCAGCTTCGATCCCCGCAGGCTGCGCGCAGCTACGTCCCCGTCCTGATGGCCGACGCCACCTTTGCAGACGGGCCAGAGGATTTTACGCCCCTCGACATCCCCGGGCTGGACGGCGCATGGCAGGCGCACGGCATGGATTACGTCATCCTGTCCGGCAGCATCGCCGCTTATATCAGCTACAGCGAATATGACGCTGATCCCGCCGGTTTCCTGTCGGCTTATGCAGAAAAATTGGCGCAATGGCAATAAAAGGCCGCCCGGTCGGGCGGCCTTTCCCTATTTGGCGATGGGGTAACGAATGACGGTTTTCCGCTTTTCCGGCGCAGTGCGGCGCGGGTCGGACAGATAGATTTCATGGTGCAGCCGGGCAGGTCCGATGTCAATGCGATAGCCCTGCTGAGCGGCATAGGCGGCCATGGCGGCGATAGTGGCCGGCTCGTCATCGTAAGAGCCGATGTGCATGGCCTGTACGCACAGCCCTTCTTCGATGCGTGCCAGACGCGCGGCAGAGCAGTCCAGCTTTTTTTTGCGCTGCGCCTCGGCGACGGCCCAGTCAAAGTCGGCCTGGGCGACGAAATCGGGCAGGCGGATGACGGAGGTCCAGCAAAATCCCGTCTTATCGCCGGGATCGGCGGACGAAGCATCCTCCCGCCGCCAAAAGCCCTCAAGCGGCGGGACGACATATTCAAAAAAGCCGTCGATGGCACGGCCTCCTTTTTCGCTCATACGAAGGGTATAGGAGACAGCGTACAGCACCGCAAGGGCCCTCTGGTAATCGCCCCCTTCTTCATTGGGGTCGCCCTGTCCTGTGACGGCGACAAACTGCATGGCCGGCACGTTGACGATGGCAGGCTTGCCTTGGGGCAAATAATACTCAGGGTATTCTTTTTTAAAGTCAAATGCCATGGGGGCTTCCTCCTTTTGGGGATAATAGCACGATATCATTTTTTGCATTCCGGCGCAATAAAGGAAGGTGAATAGACTGCGCACGGTCAGGGATACAGTCCCCAATCAAAGACGGGGGCTCAGCGGTAGATGATATCCTCCCGCCGGGGGCCGTTGGAAATCATGGTGATGGGGTAACCGATTTCATTTTCAACAAACTCAACATAGCGCTGCGCCTGTACGGGCAGCTCCTCAAAGCTGCGGATGCCGCGGATGTCACATTTCCAGCCGTCCAGCAGGGTGTAAACCGGCCGGGCGCGGTTGAGACGGGGCGTCGCCGGGAAATCCCGCGTCTCCCGCCCGTCGATTTCATAGGCGGTGCAGACGGGAATTTTGTCCAGATATCCCAGCACGTCGATGAGGGACAGCGCTACGTCGGTCGTGCCCTGCAGCATACAGCCGTAGCGGGTGGCGACGGCGTCAAACCACCCGACACGACGGGGGCGGCCGGTCGTCGCCCCATATTCGCCGCCATCCCCGCCGCGATCGCGCAGCTCCTGCGCATGGTCGCCATGCAGCTCGCTGACAAAGGCGCCGGCGCCGACGGCGGACGAGTAAGCCTTGACCACCGTGATGACCTGACGGATGGCGTGGGGCGGGATGCCGGCCGCGCCGACGCTTGCAAAGCCGGCCAGCGGGGAAGAGGATGTTGTGAAAGGGTAAATGCCGTTGTCCGGGTCCTTGAGCGCTCCCAGCTGGCCCTCCAGCAAAATGTCGCGCCCATCCTGCACCGCAGCGCTCAAAAAGGCGGCCGTATCCCCGACCAGGGGGGCCAGCCGTGCGCGATAGGCACACAACTCGTCAAACAGCCTGTGTTCATCCAGCCGCTCGGGCGA
This sequence comes from uncultured bacterium, assembly GCA_905215125.1. Classification (GTDB taxonomy): domain Bacteria; phylum Bacillota; class Clostridia; order Oscillospirales; family Butyricicoccaceae; genus Ventrousia. Next base: position 6,710 of record CAJMOV010000007.1, read on the forward strand.
AGAATAAAGCGCTTCCAGCATGGCGTTTTTAACGCTGCACACGGCGTTCAGCCGCGCGCGCAGATGCTCGTCGTCAAAAATCTCACAGATCTGGATGCCGGTCTTGAGGTATTTGTCCGAGTAAAAAGGGGCGATGCCCGACTGCGTCGAGCCAAAACTGCGCTTGCCCAGCCGCTGCTCCTCCAGCCTGTCAAACAGGATATGGTAGGGCATGACAATCTGCGCCCGGTCGGAAACAAGCAGCCTGGGCTGCGGGACGCCGCGGGCCTGCAGCTCGTCCAGCTCGGCGAACAGTCGCTGCAAATTGAGCGCCACCCCCTGTGCGATGACGTTGACGACATTCTGCCGGAAGACGCCTGACGGCAGCAGGTGCAGCGCGAATTTGCCATAATCGTTGATGATGGTGTGCCCTGCATTGGCGCCGCCCTGATAGCGGACGATGATATCGCTTTTTTCGCCCAGCAGGTCGGTCATTTTCCCCTTGCCCTCGTCGCCCCAGTTTCCGCCGACAATGGCCCGTACCATAATCGCAACACTCCTTATCAAAAGGGTTTTCTTCTGTCGTTATTCTATCACCGGCAAAAAGAGAAATACAAATGGATGTTTTTGATAGGAGATATAAGCTAATTTTATAAAAACAAGGCAAATATTAATGAAGCCTTAAATCATTTCCTCCAGCAGGGTGGAAGCGGCGCGGGAAAGGGGGATGCGGCCGTCGTATACCAGGCAGATGGCGCGGCTGGGTGGAGCAGGCTGCAAATCCAGCTCAAAGAGACGCCCGTCCTGTAAAAAGGGCAGGGCAAAGCTGCGCACCAGGCTGCCGACGCCCATGCCCCGCGCGGCGAACTGGGCGATGAGGGGGCTAGTCGCCAGCTCAAACTCCGGCTGCAGCTGCACGCCGTGTCGGTCGAGGAAGGCGTCGATATACCGGCGAGTGCTGGTGTTTTTTTCCAGGCAGACAATGGGCAGCGCGGCCAGCTGGCGGGGCGTCAGCTCCTGTCCGCACAGGTGGGAAAAGGGGGCGCCGGCAACAAAAACGTCCTGTATCTCGGCTACCGGGCGCACGACAAGGCCCGCCTGCCCGTCGACCGGCGTGGACACCGCGCCGAAGTCGATGCGTCCGTCGTACAGCAGGCGCAGCGTGTCGGGCGTCGACACATTGGTCACTGAAATGCGGATGCCCGGATATTTTCTATGGAAGCGTTCAAGATGCTCAAGCAGGAAAAACTCCAGCGTCATATCGGACGCGCCGATGCTGATGCTGCCGATTGAAAGGCTGTTCATCTGCTGAATTCGCTTTTCCCCCTGGCCGATGCTCTCCACCCCACGGGAGACAAAGCGGTACAGCTCCTGCCCTTCGGCTGTCAGGCGCATACCGCGCGGGGTGCGGACAAAAAGGGAGACGCCCAGCTCGTGTTCCAGCTGGCGGATGCACTGGCTGACGGCTGGCTGTGTGATAAAAAGCGCTTCGGCTGCCCGTGTGACGCTGCCCAGCAGAGCCACCTGATAAAAGGCGCGGTACCATTCCAGATTGACAGACATTATTGCTTCACCTTATAGAAGAGTATATATTCAGTAAATATCCTGATGTCATTATACACCATACCGGGCGGCTTGAAAAGGGCCCGTGCAGATGCTACAATGGGTGAGCATAGCAAAATGAAAAGAGAGGTGTTTACAAGTGTACAAAATCCTACGCCGCGCCTTGTCGCTGGCCCTTGCCGCCGCAGTGCTGGCTGGCGGGCTTATCCTGCCTGCCGTCGCGTCCGGCGCCAGCGAAGAAAGCGTCCGAAATGCCGACCGTCTCAACGCCCTTGGGTTGTTCAACGGCACGGAAAACGGTTATGAGCTGAACAGTGCACCTGACCGCACGCAGGGCCTCGTCATGCTCATCCGCCTGCTTGGGCAGGAGGAAGCGGCCCTTGCCTCCGGCACGGAAACCCCCTTTACCGACGTGCTGGCAAGCAGCTGGAGCGCCCCTTACGTCGCATACGGTTATGAGACAGGCCTGACCAGCGGCGTTGAAAGCAGCCTTTTCGGCGGCAGCCGTGCGCTGACGGCCCGCGATTATGTAACCTTCCTGCTGCGTTCGCTGGGGTACAGCGACGCCGACGGGGACTTCACCTGGCAGTACGCCCTCAGCTTTGCCGCCCAGATCGGCATGATGACGACGGACGCCGCCGTCTCTCTGTCGCAGGCGTCCGCCTTCAACCGCGGCGACATGGTCGACCTGTCCTGCGCTGCTTTGACGTGCAGGCTGGCCGACGGCAGCGCCACCCTGGCTGAAAAGCTGGCGCAGGACGGCGTCTTTACTGCTGAGCAGGGCGCGGCCCAGGGCGTCATTGGCGCTGGAGCCATTGTCTATACCTATACACCGTACCAGCCCCCGCGCGAGGAAGGCCCCGGCATCGAATATGTCTCCAAGACCTTTGCAACGGCTTCCGGCAGCGTCAAGGCCGACGTCATCACGGTTGACCCGCAGAATCCCAAGGTGACCATCAAGGCCCAGCTGGTCGGCAATAAGCTGGGCGCCACCGCCTCCTTTGCCGATATTGTCAAGCAGTCGGGCGCCACGGCCGTCATCAACGCCAACTATTTCAACAGCGACGGCGGGGACAAATTCCCCATTGGCAACATCATGTCAGAAGGCAATCTCATTTACGGCATGGGCGGCTACACCACCATGGGCATCACGGGAAGCGGCGAAATCCGCTGGGGCCGTCCCTCTCTCGCCGTCCGCCTTGTCGGGCCGGAAGGCCCCTCGCGGCACTGGTTTGCCCGTGCCGTCAACGTCTCGCCCAAGTACTTTACCTCGAGTTATCCCGTCATGTATACCCCGGCATACGGAGAGAGCGTGACGGCCCCTGTCGCCGGCTACGCCATCCAGGTGCGCAACAACGCAGTCACTGCCTATACCCCCTTTGCCGCCGGCGCTTCCGTCGCCATCCCGGCCGACGGCTTTGTCATGCTGATTGGCACGGCCGTCACCCAGCTTTACGGCTACGCCGCCCCTGCCGTCGGCACCGCCGTTACGGCGGAAACCTATCTTTTCACCGAGGACGCGCAGGGCTTTGACCCGACAGGCGTCGTCGCCATGGTCGCCGGTTCCCCCTGCCTGATTGAGAACGGCGTGGCCAGCAGCGTTATCGACCCCGCCTTCTCGGCCGACAAGTTTGTCAAGGACGCCGCGCCTCGTACCGCAGTCGGTTCGACGGCCGACGGACATCTTATCCTGCTGTCGACGGGTTCGGCAACGGCCACACAGCTTAAGGAAGTCATGCGGGAGCTCGGCTGCGTCAACGCCGTCTGCCTGGACGGCGGCGGGTCCTGCGCCATGTACTACAACGGTCAGACGCTGCACAGCCCCGGCCGTCAGCTGACAAGCACGCTGCAAATCTTCGTCCGGTAATTCTTTACACCACGGCGCGCAGGGTGTATGATAGAGACATCCAATTTCAATGACTGGGAGGAATCCGCCATGAAAAATCCCGTCCGGTGGGACAATTTGAACACCCGTGAAATCAAAGCCCTGGCCGAGAAGCAGGCCATCGTCCTTCTGCCCGTCGGCTCGACCGAGCAGCACGGCCCCCATCTTCCCGTCGGCTGCGATCACCTGATGGCGACCGGCATGAGCGAGCGCATCGCCGCAGAGCTGAACAGCCGCGGCATACCCTGCGTTGTCGCCCCTTCCATTGCGGTGGCCAATTCCACCCATCACATGAGCTTTTGCGGGTCGATGACGCTGCGCGCAGAAACGTACATGCACCTGCTGTTTGACTACTGCAAGTCTATCGCGTCGCACGGCTTCCGCAAAATCGTCATCGTCAACGGCCACGGCGGCAACGTCGCCCCAACCGAAACGGCCCTGATTGAAATTAACGAGGCCCTGGGCTTCCCCGTCTACTTCACCGGCTACTGGAAGGGGGATAAGACGGCCCAAAGCGACGTTCTGGAAAGCCAGAGCGGCATGATTCACGCCTGCGAAGGGGAGACCTCGCTGCTGTGGGCCCTCGACGAGGAATGGATTGATCCCATTTACAAGGAGACCAAGGGCAACCCCGGTTATCCCCTGCCCGCCGAGGAAGAGGGAATCCTGTCCACCTTCCACCGTATGGAAATGCACACGGAAAACGGCGTCATGGGCAACAGCTGCTTTGCCAGCCGCGAAAAAGGCGAAAAGATGGTGGCGCGCATGGTCAAAGGCATGGCCGACGTGCTGAGCGACGAGCGCCTCTGGCAGCAGCGCGTATAAGTACAGACCCCGGCCGCCCTTTGCGGGGCGGCCTTTTTAACTTGCAAAAAGGAGAATCCTCTATGAAGCTTGCCATGGCTCAAATGTCCATGTCGGACGACGCGGACGCCAACCTGCAAAAATCCCTGTCCCTGATCGAAGCCGCCCGGGGCTGCGACCTGGTTTTCTTCCCTGAAATCCAGCTGTCCCCCTTCTTCCCGCAGTATGAAGGCCGGGACGTATCATCCCGCCTGCTGCGGCCGGACGCTCCCGCCGTCGCACGGCTTTGCGAAGCAGCGCGTCAAAGCGGCCTTTACTGCTCGCCCAACGTTTACCTTGAGCTGGACGGCAGGCCCTACGACACCTCGCTGTGGATCACCCCGGAAGGGAAAATCCAGGATATGGCCAAGATGGTCCACGTCATGCAGGCGCGGCAGTTCTATGAAAAGGATTATTACACCCCGTCGGACGACGGCTTTAAGGTCTTTGACACCCCCTTTGGCCGGGTGGGCATCGTCATCTGCTTTGACCGGCACCTGCCGGAAAGCATCCGCACCTGCGCCGTCCTGGGCGCGCAGCTGGTCATCATCCCGACGGCCAACACGTCGGACGAGCCTATGGAGATGTTTGAATGGGAGGTGCGCGTCCAGGCCATGCAGAGCGGCCTTTTCGCCGCCATGTGCAACCGCGTCGGCCGAGAGGGGGACATGGACTTCTGCGGCCAGTCGCTGCTTGTCTCGCCGGACGGCGACATCCTGCTGCGCGCCGGCAGGGAGGAAGGAATTTTAATTGCAGAAATCGACCTGAGTCAGGCCGACGCAGCCCGCGCCCGCCGGCCGTATATGTCGACCCGCCGGCCGGAAATGTACCGCTGATCCCCGCCCCGGGCTTGGCGTCCGGGGCTTTTTCTTCTAAACCGGGCGGACGGCGCATAGCTTTTTGACAGCTGAGTCCGGGTCTTGCGTCGGGCAGAGGAATAATGGTATGATAGAAAAAATCCGCCCGGGCGGGAGAAAGGATGTGTCACATGAAATACTACGTCGTCGACGCTTTTACAAGGACGCTTTTTGCCGGCAACCCCGCCGGGATTTGCCCGGTGCAGGACTGGCCGGACAAAGCGCTGATGCAGGATATCGCCGCGGAAAATAACCTGTCGGAAACGGCCTTTATTCGTAAAAACGGCGGCGGATACGATATCCGCTGGTTTACGCCGACAGGGGGGTTTGACCTGTGCGGCCACGCGACGCTGGCGTCCGCCTTTGTCATCATGACCATTTTAGAGCCGGGGCGCGCCGCCGTCGACTTTTCCAGCATGAGCGGCCCGCTGCGCGTCACACGGGAGGGGGAGCGCTTCCAGCTCGATTTCCCGGCCCGCCCGGCGCATGAGATAGCGCCTATAGACCTTGTCGAGCGTTCTCTCGGCGTGCAGCCCCGGGCCCTTTATCTCGCCCGCGACCACATTGCGCTGTTTGACACCGCCGCGCAGGTGCGCGGCCTGACGCCCGATTTTGCCGTCATGCAGCAGATGCGCGACTGTATCGGGCTGGTCGCCACTGCGCCGGGTGACGACTGCGATTTTGTCTCCCGTTACTTCGCGCCCCATGACGGGGTGCTGGAAGACCCTGTCACCGGCTCGGCCCACTGTACGCTGGTGCCCTTCTGGAGCGAGCGGCTGGGCAAAAAGGATCTGGTCGCGCGGCAGGTTTCCCCGCGCGGCGGCACGCTGTACTGCCGCGACGCCGGCGAGCGCATCCTGATTGCCGGGGACGCCGTGCTCTATTCCGTGGGGGAGCTTCAGCTGTGACCGAGGCATTGTCCCGGATGGAAACGGCCATCCTTGACTTTTTTTACAGCATACAGGGCTTTGCGCCGTTGGACGGCCTGATGCTGCTGCTTTCCCGGCTGGGCAACGGGGGGCTGGTGTTCATCGTCATGAGTCTGGCTCTCCTCTGCGTCCCCCGCACACGCAGGCTGGGCGGCGTATGCGCAACAGCGTTGGCGCTTGACGTCCTGCTTGTCAACGTGATGATAAAGCCCCTGGTCGCGCGCGCGCGCCCTTTTGCAGATGGGGCTTTTGAATTGCTTTTGCCTGCGCCGGGCGATTTCTCTTTTCCGTCCGGCCACACGGCGGCCGCCTTCGCCTTTGCCCTTGCGCTTGCGCCGGCGGGTAGGAAGTGGCAGGGGGCGGCTATCGCTTTCGCCTGCCTGATGGGGCTTTCCCGGCTATACCTGACGGTGCATTTCCCCACCGACGTGCTTTTTGGCGCGCTTTTCGGCGCCCTGTGCGGCAAGGCCGCCCTTTTTCTCTGGAAAAAAGTCGGGAAGCGTGATATAATTTAAAAGATCTGTTTCAAAGCGTCGCGCCGGCCGCATGCCTGCGCTGCGGGCGGGGCGGCGTTCGCCCGTTCTCCCGCGAGGGAAAGGCGCATTGGCCTGTAACGCTTATATTTTATGGAGGGAACGCTATGCCGGTTTGGCTTGCCGCGCTGCTGGGCATCGTCCAGGGGCTGACGGAATTTCTGCCCGTGTCGTCCTCGGGACATCTGGCCCTGCTGCAAAATATTTTCGATATAGAGCAGTACACCCAGAACCACATCGCCTTTGACATTGTCCTGCACCTGGGCACGCTGTTTGCCGTTGTCATCGCCTTCTGGCCCGACATCGTCGAGCTTGTGACCTCCTTTTTCGGCTGGGTGCGGGACGGCTTCCGCGTCAAGGCAATCGCGGGGCGGCGGATGATCGTCATGCTCATCGTCGCCACCTGTCCCCTTGTCATCGGCGCGCTGCTGGAAGATAAGGTGACCGCCATGTTCCAAAGTCCTCTGCTCATCGGCTGTGCGCTGCTTTTTACCTCTGTCCTGCTCTTTTTGGCCGACAAGGTGGGCGGCGGGAGGAAAACAGCGCGTGACGCCAGCTACAAAAGCGCCCTCGGCGTGGGCCTGATGCAGCTTATCGCCATCCTGCCCGGCGTCTCACGTTCGGGTTCGACGCTGTGCGGCGGCCTGTTCGCGGGGTATGACCGGCAGTTTGCCGTGCGCTTCGCCTTTTTGCTCTCCATCCCGGCCGTGGTCGGCGCCGCCGTTTTCCAGCTGCCCGATATCGCCTCCGCCGCGGGGGACGGGCTGCTGGTCTACGCCGTCGGATTTGTGACGGCCGCGGTTTCCGGCTATCTTGCCATCCGGCTGGTGCGTCTGCTGATGAAAAAGAACAGCTTCCGCATCTTCTCCATTTACTGCGCCGTCGTCGGCCTGTGCAGCATCATTTTCAGCCTGCTTTAACAGAAAAAACGCCGCAGGGCCGCACAGCGGCCCTGCTTTGAACGCTTTTCAGAGGAGGTAGCCATACCTTGGCACAGCAGAAAAATACGGGGACGAGGGCGTCCTCCTCCGCCTCAAAAACGGGGAGCGGTAAAAGGACCCCGCAGAAAAAGAAAGCAACGCAGAAAAAGCCCATGATCCGCCGCGAAATCTGGGCAGGCGTGCTGATTTTTTTCAGCTTTATCGCCTTTTTGTCTTTTTTTAACGTCACCGGCTTTGCCATTGACTGGTATCGGTGGCTGGTCGGCTCGCTCATCGGGTATGGGTTTTATCTCATGCCCTTCGCGCTGCTTTTTGCCGGTGTGCTGCTCATCATCAAGCGGCGGGGCAAGGCGCGCCTGCGGGTGACCTGCCTGCTGCTTCTGCCCGTTGTGATGGGCTCTATGCGCCACCTTTTGTTTCGGTTTGAGCCTTTTTCCTTTTCCCTCAAAGCCTTTGGGGAGATGGCGGCCAGCGGCCGGGACATGACGGGCGGCGGCCTGATCGGCGGCTCGCTGGCTCTCTTTTTCCGCGCCGCCTTTTCCAACGCCGGGGCCATTGCCCTGTGCGTCCTGCTGATGCTTGCCGGGGTGATAATCGCCTGCAACGTCTCCCTGGTTTCGCTGTTTAAGCGGCTGAAGCCGGCGCCGGAGCCGGAGGAGGATACCCCGCCCCTGCGCCTGTCGCGGCGGGAGGGGGGGCGCCGCGTAACGTCTAGGAGCGCCGCCGCGGATATGCCCCCTCAGCCTGAACGGTCAAAGGTCGACGTGCCTTTGGACGGCGTTGGGGTCAGCGCGCCCAGACGCCCGCGGCGCGATATGACGGCCAGAACGTCCGAACCCGCTGCGGATGAGACGGCTTTGCCAGATTTGTCCGTTTTTACCCCTGCCAGCCCCTCGCCGGCCCCCGCTGACCCCCTGCCCGCGCCCTCGCCGCAGACGGGCGGCGCCCTGCCGTGGGAAGAGGCTGAGCCTTCCGCCGGGCCGGCCGATCCTCCCTTTGAAATCCGCCAGGCAGAGCTTGCGCCCCCATCTGTCCCCGCGCAGGAGGAGGACGCCCCTGACGGGAGTACGGAAGGGGAGAGCGCCGAAGCGCAGCAGGCCCCCGCGCCTGAAGCGCCCCGCGAGCCGGCTGTGCCGGACGATGAAAACAGCTACATTTATCCCCCCATCAGCCTGCTTAACGAGGGGCGCAGCCAGGTCTCCGACCACAGTGAGGAAATCCGCCGCTATGCCGAGCGGCTGGTTGATACCCTTCAGAGCTTTTCCATTCAGGCGACGGTGGCCGGCGTTACCCGCGGCCCGACGGTGACACGGTATGAGCTGCAGCTGCAGCGCGGCGTCAAGTCGACCCGCGTCGCCAGCCTGAGCGACGATATCGCCCTGGCGCTGGGCGCGGCCAGCGTCCGCTTTTCCACTATCCCGGACAAGCAGGCCATCGGCATCGAGGTGCCCAATGAGAGCCAGCAGATGATTACCATCCGCGAAATCCTCGACAGCCCGGAGTTCAAGGCCAGCAAGTCGCGCCTGTCCTTTGCCGTCGGCAAGGATATCGAGGGCAAATGCGTCGTCGGCGATATCGCCCGGATGCCTCACATGCTGATCGCCGGCACGACGGGCAGCGGTAAATCGGTGTGCATCAACTCCATCCTCATCAGCCTGATTTACAAGTCGACGCCGGAGGAAGTGCGGCTCATCATGGTCGACCCCAAGATGATCGAGCTGAGTATTTACGACGGCATCCCCCATCTGCTTATCCCCGTCGTCACCGACCCCAAAAAGGCGGCCGGGGCGCTGGGCTGGGCCGTCACTGAAATGATGAAACGCTATAAGCTCTTTTCCGAAACGGGCGTGCGCGATCTGGAATCGTACAACCGTGAAATGCGCAAGAGGGAGGACGGCGAGACGCTGCCGCAGATCGTCATCGTCATTGACGAGCTGGCGGATCTCATGTTTGTCGCCGCCGGCGAGGTGGAAGAGGCTATCGCCCGTATCGCGCAGATGGCCCGCGCCGCCGGCATGCATCTCATCATCGCGACGCAGCGGCCGTCGGCCGACGTCATCACCGGCATCATGAAGGCCAATATCCCTTCGCGCATCGCCTTTACCGTCGCCTCGCAGATCGAATCGCGCATTATTCTGGATACGCCGGGGGCGGAAAAGCTGATCGGACGCGGCGACATGCTATACAAGCCGCTTGACCTCAACAAGCCCCTGCGCGTGCAGGGCTGCTTCATCACGACTAAGGAGGTCGAGGAGGTGGTCGGCTTTATCAAAAAAACCGGCGTGCCGGAATATTCCAAAGAGGTCATCGACCACATCGAGCGTCAGGCCGAAACGGGCGGGGGCCCGGGCGGCATGAGCGGCGGAAGCGGCGAGGAGGACAGTATGCTGCAGGCTGCCATAGAAGTGGTGGTCGAGCGCGGGCAGGCGTCGGTTTCCATGCTGCAGCGCCGGCTCAAGCTGGGGTATTCCCGCGCGGGCAGCCTGATGGACGAGATGGAGGAGCGGGGAATCGTCGGCCCGTCGGAAGGCTCAAAGCCCCGCCAGGTGCTCATCACCCGCGACCAGTGGAAGGAAATGGTTCTGCGTCGGCAGGACATGGAATAAGCAGGAATGAGCGGCGGCCGCGCAGCGTGCGGCTGACTGTGCAGCAATAGCGGGGTATGCGCCCCGGCGCGTGGTGTTAGACCCCTATCAATTTCAAGGAGGAAAGCGTTATGAGCAAGTTTGAAAAAATCGATCCCGCAGGTCTTCCGGGCAATATCTTTTCCCAGTTTAACGACGGCTGGGCGCTTATCAGCGCCGGCACGCCGGAAAAGTGGAACACCATGACCATTTCCTGGGGCACGGCCGGCTGGCTGTGGTACAAGCCGGTCTGCATCGCCTATGTGCGCGAAAGCCGCTATACCACGCAGTTCACTGAAAAAAACGATTGCTTTTCCGTCGCTTTCTTCGGCAAAGGGGAATACCGCGCCGAGCTGCGCGAGCTGGGAAGCAAATCGGGACGCGACATGGACAAAATGAACGACAGCGGCCTGACGCCCGAATGGATTGACGGCGTGCCCGCCTTTGCGGAAGCGCAGTCGGTCCTGGTGTGCAGGAAGCTGTACGCCGACTGGGTCAAACCGGAAAACTTTTTGGACGAAGCGGTTCAAAAGCAAAGCTACGGGCCGACAGGCCGCGAGGACATGCACCGCGTCTACGTCGCGGAAGTGACGGGGGCCTACATCCGCAAGTAACGCCCTGCGGGGGACGGGGAGACCCGCCTCCCGCTTTTTTATGGCCGCGCGGCTGCGGCAATTTATGGGACGCAGGTGAAGCTGATGAATGTGCAACGGTGCGATTTTCTTCCCGTCTCGCAGGAGGACATGCGGGAACGGGGCTGGTATTATTATGATTTTCTGCTGGTGACGGGAGACGCTTACGTCGACCACCCCTCCTTCGGCACGGCGGTCATTTCCCGCGTGCTGGAGAAAAAGGGCTTCCGCGTCGCCATTTTGTCCCAGCCGGATTATCACTCCGTCCGGGATTTTGAGCAGATGGGGCGGCCGCGGCTGGGGGTGCTGGTCAATTCCGGCAATATTGATTCCATGGTGGCCCATTACTCGGTGGCGCGGCGGAGAAGGGAAAAGGACGCCTATACTCCCGGCGGCCAGACGGGCCGGCGGCCAGACCGCGCCGTTATTGTCTATGCCGGGCTGGCCCGCAGGGCCTTTCCCGGCCTGCCCGTCGTCATCGGGGGCATCGAGGCGTCGCTGCGCCGCTTTGCCCACTACGATTACTGGGACGACAGGGTGCGCCGATCCGTCCTGGTCGACAGCGGGGCCGATCTGCTCATCTACGGCATGGGGGAAAAGCCGGTGACGGAAATTGCCCTGCGCCTTAAAAAGGGGGAGGACGTCGGCAGCATCCGCGACGTGCGCGGCACCTGCTTCCTGACATCCGATCCGAGTGAGTGCGCCTTTGAGGACGCGCTGACGCTGCCCTCCTTCGAGCAGGTGGCGGGAGACAAGAAAGCCTATGCCCGCGCCGCCTTTTCGGAGCAGAACGAGCAGGATTTTGTCCGCGGGCATGCCCTCATCCAGCAGCACGGCGAAAGGTATCTCGTCCAGAACCCGCCGGTACACCCGTTGGAAGGGCCTGAGCTGGACGCCGTCTTCGACCTGCCCTATGCCCGGTATTATCACCCCGATTACGAAAAGCAGGGCGGCGTCGCCGCCATTGAGGAGGTGCAGTTTTCCATCATCCACAACCGCGGCTGCTTCGGATCGTGCAGCTTTTGCGCGCTGGCGCTGCATCAGGGGCGGTATGTCACGTCGCGCGGGCACGATTCGGTGCTGCGGGAAGCGCAGGCAATGCTGAAAAACCCCGACTTCAAGGGGTATATCCACGACGTCGGGGGGCCGACGGCCAACTTCCGCCGGCCGGCCTGCAAAAAACAGCGGGAAGCGGGGGCCTGTGCAGACCGGCAGTGCCTGTTCCCCACGCCCTGCCCCGCCATCGACGCCGATCACAGCGATTATCTGGCCCTGCTGCGCAAGCTGCGCGCCCTGCCGGGGGTCAAGAAGGTTTTTATCCGCAGCGGTATCCGCTTCGATTACATGATGCGGGACAAAAAAGAGGACTTTTTCCGCGAGCTGGTGGAGTATCACGTCGGCGGGCAG
>CAJMOV010000008.1 GCA_905215125.1 uncultured bacterium
TTATGTTTGGCAACTGGTTTAGCATTGCTCGTTTTTTTGTTCCGGAAAAGGCCATGGGTGTACCCCATCGCGTCGCCGGGCGGATGGCGCATTATCGGGCGGACGCCGCTGCGTCTGTTCGATCCTGAGCGAACGCAGCCTTTCCTCCTGTCCGCCGGGCAGACCGTCCGCTTTGTGCCCATCGGCGAGGCGGAATACCGCCGGCTGGGAGGGGGTGACGAGGCGTGCTGACCATCCTCAAGGCCGGGATGCTGACCACCGTGCAGGACGGCGGCCGTTACGGCTGGCAGCGTTACGGCGTGCCCGTCTGCGGAGCCATGGACCGCGACGCCCTGCTTACCGCAAATGCTTTGGCCGGCAACCCCGCTGACGAAGCAGCCCTTGAGCTGACAGGGGCGGGCTGCACCGTCCGTTTTGAGTCCCCCAATATCTTTGCTTTGGCTGGGGCCGACTTTTCCCCCGCGCTGGACGGGATCCCCATCGAGACGGGCCGGGCTTATCTGGCGCATAAGGGCAGCGTGCTTGCGCTCGGCTTTGCCCGCGGGGGCCTGCGCGGGATATTGGCCGTCGCGGGGGGATTTGATCTGCCGGCCGTCATGGGTAGCCGATCGACCTATGTCAAGGGGGGCTTCGGCGGCCTGGAAGGCCGTGCGCTGCGCGCCGGCGACGCGCTTCCCTTCCGCGAGTCCTGCCTGTGGCTGCCGGGGCTGGCCGAGCGTCGCGCGCCCGTCTGGACGGAAGAAGGGCCGATTCGCGTCGTGCTCGGCCCCCAGAGCGACGGCTTTTCGCCTGAGGGGATCAAAGCCTTCCTGTCAGGCGCGTATAAGGTGACGGTCAAGAGCGACCGCATGGGCTACCGTCTCGAAGGCCCGGCCATCGCCTACGCGCCGGGAAAGGACGGCAATATTGTCTCCGACGGCGTCGTCATGGGGGCAGTGCAGGTGCCGTCCGGCCAGCCCATCATCATGATGGCTGATTGCCAGACGACGGGCGGCTATGCCAAAATCGCCGCCGTCATCACCGCCGACCTGCCCCGCGTCGCCCAGATGGCCGCCGGGCAGACCCTGCGCTTTCAGGCCGTCACCCAGGCCGAGGCAGAGGATATTCTGCGCTCCAGGCGCGCCCGCCAGCAAGCCTGGCAGCGCGAAATGGACGAGGAACGGATTGTTTGGTAAAGAAAAAGGCCGCCCCATTTCCGGGACGGCCTTAATATATGCGTTCAGTGCTCGCAATAGGTACGAGTCTCGCGGACCGATTGGTGTGCGGTACAGAAGCGGCAGCTTTCGCAAAGGATATATTGCTCGGTATACCGTTCCTGCAGCCGGTCGGTGTACATCGCATTTTTAGGGCACAGAATAAAGTCGGCAGTCAGCCAGCCATCTTCTGCAAAACGGGTCGTAGTACGGTGCTCTTCCAAAACGACCTCGCCTCCGCAATAGGCGCAGGCTTCCCCCTCTGGGGCATCCCAGAAATTTTCGGCATAGACAGGCGGTTTGTAAGGGACGGAGCTCCGCTCTTTCCTGCCGTACCAGGTCAGGCCGCCATCGCGCGAATACAGATCATGCTCTTCGTCATACAAAAGCCCAGTCATGGCACGGGCGCGCTCATACGGATCCTGGATATGGCGGACATGCGCGTAAGGGTCGGATGCCGGCGCGGCGGCGCCGGACAAAAGCATACACAGTAAGACGGCCGGCAGCGCGGGGAAAAAGAGAAGCCGTTTTTTCATGGGGCGCCCTCCTTCCGCGTTTCCGCGGTTTTCCCTATTATACAATAAGGAAGGGCGGAAGTCCAAATTGCGGCGGAGAAATTTCTCCGGCGTTTTTGTGCAGGATGCCGAAAGGGAGAAAAGGGCGAAAAATCACCGGAAAAAGGGGCTTTTTTCAAAAAATCCTTGACAGCAAGGCTTGGATGATGTATCATAATAAAGCGCCTGTTGTGCATAAGGGTACAACTATGCGCAAATGCGATGAAGCCGGAGATTGCCGCGCAAGCGGGTAACTTCGGTCGAGTATGTCCGACAATCGGGCGGCAGAGAGCCAAAAACAAACGTGTCTCCACCCCAAACGCGGGGAACTGCCGGTCATGGACCGGGAAGCCCTGCGGGAAACCAACGTTTGACTGCAATGCCGGACGCGCCACAGCTATCGCCGGTTTTCTTTATGCCCAAAATGCGATACGCGCGGTTGCGTGGCATGATAAATGCTTTCCTGCCGACATGTCGAAGCAGACAATTTAAGGAGGAAAAACCATGGCAGACATGCAGAAAATCCGCATCCGACTGAAAGCCTACGATCATCAGCTGATCGACCAGGCGGCTGAAAAGATTGTTGAGACGGCCAAGCGCGCCGGCGTCGAGGTTTCCGGCCCCATCCCCCTGCCGACCGACAAGAAGGTCGTCACCATCCTGCGCGCCGTCCATAAGTATAAGGACAGCCGCGAGCAGTTCGAGCGCCGCACCCACAAGCGCCTCATCGACGTTATCAAGCCGACGCAGAAGGCTGTCGAGGCCTTGATGAACCTCGACCTGCCTGCCGGCGTCGACATTGAAATCAAGCTGTAAGACAACCACCCGCGCCCGGCTCGCCGGGCGGGTCAAGTTGGGGAAACCCAACCAATAACCTGAAGGAGGCATACCATGCTGAAAGCAATCATCGGGAAAAAGGTCGGCATGACCCAGATCTTTGACGAGACGGGCAAGGTCATCCCTGTCACCGTCATTGAAGCCGGCCCCTGCACCGTCGTGCAGAAGAAGACGGCGGAAAAGGACGGCTACAGTGCCGTGCAGCTCGGCTATCAGGACATCGCCGACAAAAAGCTCAACAAGCCGGAGAAGGGCCATTTCGCCAAGGCCGGCGTTTCGGCCAAGAAGGTTCTGAAGGAGTTCAAGCTGGACAAGAGCGAGGAGATGAACGTTGGCGACGTGATTCTGGCCGACACCTTTGCCGCAGGCGACTTCATCGACGTCGTCGGTATCAGCAAGGGCAAGGGCTATGCCGGCGTCGTCAAGCGCTGGAACGCCCATTCCCAGCAGCACACCCACGGCGTCGGCCCTGTCCACCGCAGCATTGGCTCGATGGGCGCCAACACCGACCCCTCCCGCGTGCTGCCCGGCAAGAAGATGGCCGGACACCTGGGCGCCGAGCAGGTCACCGTGCAGAACCTGCAGATCGTCAAGGTGGACGCCGAGGCCAACCTCATCGCTATCCGCGGCGCGGTCCCCGGCCCCAAGGGCGGCGTCGTGTTCCTTAAGAGCACCACCAAGGTCCACCGCGTCAAGAACACCGAGGTCCGCAAGAGCACCAACCCGCAGAAGGCCTCGGCCAGAAGCTAAGAGGGAGGAGGAAATAACGTGGCTAATACCAAGGTTTACGATATGAACGGCAAGGCCGTCGGCGAAATTGAGTTAAGCGACGCCGTCTTCGGCATCGAGCCCAACACCGCCGCTGTGCACGAGGTCGTCAAAAACTACCTGGCCAACCAGCGCCAGGGCACCCAGAGCACGCTGACCCGCGCCGAAGTCCGCGGCGGCGGCAGAAAGCCCTGGCGCCAGAAGGGCACCGGCCGCGCCCGTCAGGGCTCTATCCGCGCCCCCCAGTGGACGCACGGCGGCATCGCCCTGGGCCCCAAGCCCCGCACCTACCGCTACACCGTCAATAAGAAGGTCCGCAAGCTGGCCATGCGCAGCGCCCTGAGCGCCAAGCTGGCGGAAGGCAAGCTCATCGTCATCGACAACCTGGACATGAGCGAAATCAGGACCAAGAGCTTCAAGGGCTTCCTGGGCGCCGTCGAGGCGGAAAAGGCCCTGGTCGTCACCCCGGAGGTGCGCCGCAACGTCGTGCTGTCGGCCCGCAACATCCCTGGTGTCAAGACGACCATCGCCAGCATCCTGTCGGTCTACGATATCCTGAAGGCTGACAAGTTCATCGTCGACAAGGCGGCCGTCGCCGCTATCGAGGAGGTGTACAGCAAATGAAATCCCCCTATGACGTCATCATCCGCCCCATCATCACCGAGCAGTCGATGGAGGCCGTCGCCGACAAGAAGTACGTCTTCGAGGTAGCCCGCAATTCCAACAAGGTGGAAATCCGCCGCGCCATTGAGGAGATCTTCAAGGTCAAGGTCCTCAGCGTCAACACCCTGAACGTCAAGGGCAAGGAAAAGCGCATGGGCGTGCACAAGGGCTACACCTCCGCCCGTAAAAAAGCCGTTATCCGGCTGACTGAGCAGTCCAAGCCCATCGAAATCTTCGAAGGCATGGTGTAATGCGCTTGGCGGGACATAGCCCCGCCGCGCGTCCGGCCGGTACGCCGGCTCAGTAAAGCCCCTTCCTCCCGCGGAAAGCAGGGCGGGAGCGCCGGAAAGGCGCATCAGGGGCGCGGCGTAAAAACGCCGCCGCATGTATGCCGCGCCTTTGCAGCGGCGCAAAACGATAACCGAATAATGGAGTGAATAAGGAATGGCGATTAAAAGCTATAGCCCGACGACGCCCTCCCGCCGCCATATGACGGTGACCAACTACAAGGGCCTCAGTCGCGTCAAGCCCGAGAAAAGCCTTCTCGAGCCGCTGAAGAAGCACGCCGGCCGCAACAGCTACGGCCGCATCACCGTCCGCCACCACGGCGGCGGCAACAAGCAGAAATACCGCATCATCGACTTCAAGCGCGACAAGGTGGACGTGAGCGCCACTGTCCTGACGCTGGAGTACGATCCCAACCGCAGCGCCCACATCGCCCTGGTGCAGTACGAAGACGGCGAAAAGCGCTACATCTTGGCGCCCAACGATCTGAAGGTCGGCGACACCATTATTTCCAGCGAAGGGGCCGACATCAAGCCGGGCAACTGCCTGCCCATCAAAAACATCCCCCTGGGCACCATGATCCACAACATCGAGATGTACCCCGGCCGCGGCGGCCAGCTGGTGCGTTCCGCCGGCACGGCGGCCCAGCTGATGGCCAAGGAAGGCGAGGCCGCCCAGGTCCGCCTGCCCTCCGGCGAGGTGCGTTATATCAAGATGAACTGCCGGGCCACCATCGGCCAGGTCGGCAACATCGACTATGAAAACGTGCAGATCGGCAAGGCTGGCCGCAAGCGTCACATGGGCGTACGCCCGACGGTGCGCGGCAGCGTCATGAACCCGGTCGACCACCCGCACGGCGGCGGCGAGGGCAAGAGCCCGATCGGCCGTCCCGGCCCGGTTACCCCGTGGGGCAAGCCGGCGCTGGGCTACAAGACCCGCAAGAAGAACCACCGCACCGACAAGCAGATTGTCAGACGCCGTAACGGCAAATAAGGAAGGAGCGACAATTTTATGGGCAGAAGCGTAAAGAAGGGCCCCTTTGTGGCTCCCGAGCTGCTGAAAAGGGTCAACCAGCTGAATGAAAGCGGCGAGAAGAAGGTGCTCAAGACCTGGTCGAGAGCCTCCACCATCTTCCCCGAGTTCGTCGGCCACACCATCGCCGTGCACGACGGCAGAAAGCATGTCCCCGTCTATGTGACCGAGGATATGGTAGGACACAAGCTCGGCGAGTTCGCCCCCACCCGCACCTATCGCGGCCATGCGGGCAACAAGTCGAAGTAAGCGAGGAGGAGAGACAATGGAAGCCAAAGCGTATTTGAAATATCTCCGCATCGCTCCCCGCAAGGTGCAGATTTCCTGTGACCTCATCCGCGGCAAGGAGGTTTCCAAGGCCGCTGCGATTCTGATGAACAGCCCCAAGGCGTCGAGTGAGCCGCTTCTGAAGCTGCTGCGCAGCGCCATGGCCAACGCGGAGAACAACCACCAGATGAACCCCGACAACCTTTATGTGGCGCAGGTTTTTGCCTGCCCCGGCCCCATCCTCAAACGGGTGATGCCCCGCGCGCAGGGCAGAGCCTTCCGCATCAACAAGAGAACCTCCCATGTCACCATGGTTCTCAAAGAAAAAGAGGAGGTTAAGTAATGGGCCAGAAAGTTAATCCCCACGGTCTTCGCGTGGGCGTCATCAAGGGCTGGGATTCCCGTTGGTTCGCCAAGGACGAAAAGGTCGGCGACCTGCTGGTCGAGGACCACAAGATCCGTGAATATCTGAAGAAGAACCTGTATCAGGCCGGCGTGCCCCGCATCGAAATCGAGCGCGACAGCGCCAAAATGCGCATTTTCATCCACTGCGCCCGTCCCGGCATCATCGTCGGCAAGGGCGGCAGCGAGATTGAAAAGCTGCAGAAAACCCTGAGCGACATGGTCGGCAAGCCGGTCGCCGTTAGCATTGTCGAGGTGCGCTCGCCCGATCTCAACGCCCAGCTGGTCGCCGAAAACATCGCCAGCCAGCTGGAAAAGCGCATTTCCTTCCGCCGCGCTATGAAGCAGGCCATGGGCCGCGCCATGAAGCTGGGCGCCAAGGGCATCAAGACCTGCGTCTCCGGCCGTCTGGGCGGCGCGGAAATCGCCCGCACCGAGCATTATCACGAGGGCACCATCCCCCTGCAGACCCTGCGCGCCGACATCGACTACGGCTTTGCCGAGGCAAAGACGACCTATGGTCGCATCGGCGTCAAGGTCTGGCTGTACAAGGGCGAGGTGCTGACCGGCGGCCCGCGCACCACTTCTGTCGAAGCGCCCCGCCGCGATCGGCGTGAGCGCCGCGATGGCGACCGCCGCCCGCCCCGCCGCGACGGCGAGCGCCGCGGAAATGACCGCGGCGGACGTTTTGGCGAGCGCAAGCAGTTCTCGGCCGGCCCCCGCGGCCCGCAGAACGGCGGCCGCCCCTATAACGGCGGCAACCGTCCCCCGCGGCCCCAGGGCGACCGTCCCAGCGCCGCTCCCAACAAGGAAGGAGGAGCACAATAATGCTGATGCCGAAAAGAGTCAAATACCGCAGGGTGCAGCGCGGCCGTATGAAAGGCAAAGCGACCCGCGGCAACTTCGTCTCCAATGGCGAGTTTGGGATTCAGGCGACCGAGCCGGGCTGGATCACTTCCAACCAGATCGAAGCGGCCCGTATCGCCATGACCCGTTATATCAAGCGCGGCGGCCAGGTCTGGATCAAGATCTTCCCCGACAAGCCCGTCACCGAAAAGCCGGCTGAAACCCGCATGGGATCCGGTAAAGGCTCCCCGGAATATTGGGTCGCCGTTGTCAAGCCGGGCCGCGTGCTGTTTGAAATTGCCGGCGTGCCCGAAGAGACGGCCCGCGAAGCGATGCGTCTGGCCGGCCACAAGCTGCCGATCAAGACCAAGTTCGTCAAGCGGGAGGACGCCGTGAAAGAAAGTGGTGAAGTATAATGAAGGTAAAAGAGGTGCGTGAGCTGACCGCGCAGGAGCTCAACAGCAAATTGGGCGATCTCAAGAAGGATCTCTTTAATCTGAGACTTCAGCACGCGACAAACCAGCTGGATAACCCCCAGCGCATTGTCGAAGTCAAGCGCGATATCGCCAGGGTCAAGACCGTGCTCCGCGAAAAAGAAATCGCGGCCAAGTCGTAAGCGGTAAGGAGGATTTAAAACATGAGTGACAGAGCTTTCCGCAAGGCGAGAGTTGGCATGGTCGTTTCGGACAAAATGGATAAGACCATTGTGGTCGCAATCGAAGACCGTGTGCAGCACCCGCTGTATAAGAAGATTATGAAGACCACCTATAAACTGAAAGCGCACGATGAGAAGAACGAGGCCGGCGTGGGCGACCGCGTCAGGGTGATGGAAACCCGCCCGCTGAGCAAAGACAAGCGCTGGCGCCTGGTTGAGATCATCGAAAAAGCCAAATAAGGAGGGTTTGCCGTGGTACAGCAGGAATCACATCTCCGCGTTGCCGACAACACCGGCGCGAAGGAACTGAAATGCATCCGTGTTCTCGGCGGCTCGACCCGCAGATACGGGAACATCGGCGACGTCATCGTCGCCAGCGTCCGCAAGGCGGCCCCGGGCGGACAGGTTAAGAAGGGCGACGTCGTCCGCGCCGTCATTGTGCGCACCCGCAAGGGCCTGCGCCGCGCCGACGGCTCGTACGTCCGGTTTGATGAAAACGCCGCCGTCATCATCAAAGAAGATAAAAACCCCAGGGGCACCCGTATTTTTGGGCCCGTGGCGCGCGAGCTGCGCGAGAAGGATTATATGAAGATCCTTTCGCTCGCTCCCGAAGTGCTGTAAGGAGGACGCTATGAACACGTTGAATGTCAAAAAAGGCGATACCGTCATAGTGCTTTCCGGCAAGGACAAGGGGAAGCAGGGCAAGGTGATGAGCACATCGCCCAAGGCCGGCACCATCGTCGTCGAAGGCGTCAATTTTGCCACCAAGCACAAAAAGCCCCGCAAACAGGGCGAGACCGGCGGCATCATCAAGCAGGAAACCCCCATCCGCGCCTGCAAAGTCATGCGCGTTTGCCCCAAATGCCAGAAGCCGACCAGGGTAAAGCACAGCGTCCTGGCCAGCGGTGAAAAAGTCCGTGTTTGCAAGCATTGCAACGAGACCATTTGATTGCAGGAGGACAAACGAATATGGCTGAAAAGAATGAAAAATACATTCCTCGCCTGAAGGTCCGCTACAGGGAGGAAATCGCCCCCGCCATGATGAAAAAGTTCAGCTATGACAGCGTTATGCAGATCCCCAGGCTGGACAAGATCACCCTGAATGTCGGCTGCGGCGAAGCGCGCGACAACGCCAAGGTGCTGGACAGCGTCGTCGCCGATCTGACCGCCATCACCGGCCAGAAGCCCGTCATCACCAAGGCGCGCAAGAGCGTCGCCAACTTCAAGGTGCGTGAGGGCATGAACATCGGCGCAAAGGTTACCCTGCGCGCCGACCGTATGTGGGAATTCCTCGACCGCTTCTTCAATATCGCCCTGCCCCGCGTCCGCGACTTCCGCGGCATCAACCCCAACGGCTTCGACGGCCGCGGCAACTATGCCATGGGCATCAAGGAGCAGCTGATTTTCCCCGAAATCCAGTATGACAAAATCGATAAGATTCGCGGCATGGACATCGTTTTCACCACAACGGCCCAGACCGACGAAGAGGCCAAGGAGCTGCTCACTCTCCTCGGCGCGCCGTTTGCAAAATAAGGAGGCATAGAAATGGCGAAGAAAGCAATGATCCTCAAGCAGCAGCGGGGCAGCAAGTTCTCTACCCGGAATTACAACCGCTGCAAGATCTGCGGACGCCCTCACGCCTACCTGCGCGACTTCGGCATCTGCCGTATCTGCTTCCGCGAGCTGGCGTACAAGGGCCAGATCCCCGGCGTGCGCAAGGCGTCCTGGTAAAGGCCGCCGGGGGACGTGTTCCCCTTAGACGCTTGCGCGGCTGCCCGTTTCCCGACGCAAGTCCGTGGGAACAGGCCTTGAGAGGGCCGAAACCCGCTCAGGGATAAGCGCACCTAAGTGCGCGGCCAGTGGGCTTATCCCCGCTGGCGCGCTTTAGAATAGTGGAAGGCAACACCGCTCAATCAGCCCAGGCATGGCGCTAATCGCCTTTGGCGACCGGCGCCCATCCCTGTGGGGAAAAACGGGGGAAATGCTGCCTTCTAACTTCTGTAAGGAGGAAAAACCGATGCAAATCACCGATCCCATTGCTGATATGCTGACCCGTATCAGAAATGCCGGCAGCGCCCGTCATCAGAGCGTCGACGTGCCGGCGTCCGGCGTCAAAAAGGCTATCGCCCAGATCCTGCTGGACGAGGGCTATATCCGCGCCTTTGAGGTCCTGGACGAAGGCGTCCAGGGCGTCATCCGCATCACACTCAAGTACACGGCTGGCAAGGAAAAGGCCATTTCCGGGCTGCGCCGCGTCAGCAAGCC
Source organism: uncultured bacterium (assembly GCA_905215125.1). Taxonomy (GTDB): domain Bacteria; phylum Bacillota; class Clostridia; order Oscillospirales; family Butyricicoccaceae; genus Ventrousia. The sequence goes on from CAJMOV010000008.1 coordinate 9,768, forward strand.
CGGCCTGCGCGTATACGCTGGCGCCGATGAGCTGCCGCGCGTGCTCAAGGGCCTTGGCATCGCCATCATCTCGACATCCAAGGGCATCATGACCGACCGCAAAGCGCGTGAACTGCACGTCGGCGGCGAAGTCCTGGCCTTTGTCTGGTAAGGGGGAGGGTTAGGAATATGTCCAGAATCGGAAGAATGCCCGTCACCATCCCCGCCGGAGTTACCGTCACGGTCAACGGCAACGTCATCACCGTCAAGGGCCCCAAGGGCGAGCTGACGCAGGCGATGCACCCCGACATGAAGCTGAGCGTTGAGGACAACATGGTCCACGTCGCCCGCCCGTCGGAAGACAAGCTGCACAAGTCGCTGCACGGCCTGACCCGCACGCTGGTGCAGAACATGGTCATCGGCGTCAGCGAAGGCTATAAGAAAGAGCTGGAGATCAACGGCGTCGGCTACCGCGCTGCAAAGCAGGGCAAGCAGCTGCAGATGAACCTTGGCTTCAGCCACCCGGTCAATGTTGACGAAATCCCCGGCATCACCATCGAGGTGCCGGCGCCCAACAAAATTGTCATCACCGGCATCGACAAGCAGAAGGTCGGCCAGTTCGCCGCCGAAGTGCGCGAAAAGCGGCCCCCCGAGCCGTATAAGGGCAAGGGCATCAAATATGTTGACGAAGTCATCCGCCGCAAAGAAGGCAAGGCCGGCGGCAAGAAAAAGTAAAGGGAGGTGCGCTTAAATGATTAAAAAGTATGATTCCAACGCCCAGCGTTTGAAAAGACACAAAAGAGTGCGCGCCAAACTGAGCGGCACCGCCGAAAGACCCCGCCTCAACGTGTTCCGCAGCTCGCAGCACATCTATGCCCAGGTCATTGACGACGTCACCGGCCGCACCCTGGCCGCCGCCGGATCCAATGAAAAGGACTTTGGCGCGTACGGCGGCAACTGCGACGCCGCGAAGAAGGTCGGCCTGCTGGTCGCCGAGCGCGCCAGGAAGGCCGGCGTAGAGACCGTCGTGTTCGACCGCGGCGGTTACCTGTTCCACGGCCGCGTCAAGGCCCTGGCAGACGGCGCCCGCGAGGGCGGACTCAAGTTTTAAGGGAGGAACATGTTATGGCTAAGCTTATTGACGCCACACAGCTTGAGCTGAAGGAGAAGCTGGTATCCCTCAACCGCGTTTCCAAAACGGTTAAGGGCGGCCGCATCTTCAAGTTTTCGGCTCTGGTCGTCGTCGGCGATGGAAACGGCATTGTCGGTTTCGGCCTTGGCAAGTCCTCCGAAGTCCCCGACGCCATCCGCAAGGGCATCGAGGATGCCAAGAAAAACCTCGTTAAGATTTCCCTGTCCGGCACCAGCATCCCGCACGAGGTGCTGGGCAAATTCGGCGCCGCGCGCGTGCTGTTAAAGCCCGCCGCCCCCGGTACCGGCGTCATCGCCGGCGGCCCGGTCCGCGCCGTGGTCGAAATGGCAGGCATCAAGGATATCCGTACAAAGTGCCTGCGTTCCAACAACCCGCAAAACGTTGTCAGCGCCACCATGGAAGGGCTTAAGGAGCTCCGCGATGCCCAGCAGGTGGCAGCCGTGCGCGGCCTGAGCGCCGACGCACTGGGCAAATAGGAGGTGTGTTTATGAACAGCTTGAAAATCACCCTTGTCAAGAGCCTGAACGGCCGTCTGGATAAGCACATCGCCACAGCGCATGCGCTGGGCCTGTACAAAATTGGCAACGTCACCATCCAGCCCAACAACCCCCAGACCCAGGGAAAAATAGCCCTTATCGGCTATCTCCTCAAGGTCGAGGAATGTAAATAAGGAGGGACGCTGCGATGAAACTCAACGAACTGACTCCGGCCGCCGGCAGCACTTTTGTCGGCAAGCGCAAAGGGCGCGGCATCGGCACAGGCAATGGAAAGACGGCCGGCCGCGGCCATAAGGGCCAGTGGGCCAGAAGCGGCGGCGGCGTTCGCCCCGGCTTTGAAGGCGGCCAGATGCCCCTGACCCGCAGACTGCCCAAGCGCGGCTTTAACAACATTTTTGCTAAGCAGTATGCTGAAATCAGCTTGAGCGATCTCAATGCCTTTGAAAACGGCGCAGAGGTTACCTTTGCCGCGCTGGTGGAAAAGGGTATGGCCAAAAAGACGCTTGATGGCTTCCGCGTGCTGGGCAACGGTACACTGGAAAAGAAGCTGACCGTCAAGGCCGCCGGTATCACCGCTTCGGCCAAGGAGAAAATCGAAGCCGCGGGAGGAAAGGCGGAGGTGATCTGAGCCGATGCTTGAGACCATCAAAAATGCGTGGCGGATTCCCGACCTGCGCAAAAAGCTGCTTTTCGTTGTCGCTTGTATTGTCGTTTACCGTTTTGGGTATACCATTTTTGTACCCTATGTTGACACCGCGGCCCTGACGGAGGCCTTCCGGGCGCAGTCGGACACCCTCATCGGTTATTTTAATGTTCTTTCGGGTGGCGGCTTCTCCCAGGCGTCCATCTTCGCGCTATCTATTTATCCGTATATCAACGCGTCCATCATCATGCAGCTTTTGCAGATTGCCATCCCGGCCCTCGAGCGCATGGTGAAGGAGGGCGGGGAGGAAGGCCGCAAGAAAATCGCCTCCATCACCCGCTATGTCACCGTGGCCCTAGCCATCATCACCGGCTTCAGCTATTACATGCTCATTAAGAGCTATGGCGTGCTGACCCGTACCGATGTGTGGAGCGCCATCGTCATCATCCTGACCTTTACCGCGGGCTCGGCCTTCATTATGTGGCTGGGCGAACAGATCAATGAGAAGGGTATCGGCAACGGTATCTCCATCATCCTGTTCTGCGGTATCGTCAGCCGTATGCCTTCCATGGTTCAGTCTATTGTCCAGGGCCTGAAGGGCGGCTCGCTAAACGTCGTCAAGACGCTGCTGCTGCTCGTCATCGCCATCGCGATTGTCGCTTTCATCGTGTTCATCACAAACGCCGAGCGCCGTATCCCGGTGCAGTACGCCAAGCGCGTCGTCGGCCGCAAGATGTATGGCGGTCAATCGACCAACCTGCCCATGAAGGTCAACATGTCGGGCGTTATGCCCATCATCTTTGCCAGCACCATTATCACCGTGCCGGCGACCATCGCCAGCTTCCTCACCCCGGCTGAGGGCGGCTTCTGGGATCGTTTCCTCGACGCCTTCCAGCAGGGCAGCCTGGCGTATATCATCGTTTATTTCCTGCTCATCCTCGGCTTTGCCTACTTCTATTCGACCATCCAGTTCAACCCGGTCGAGGTGGCCAACAACCTCAAGAAGAACGGCGGATTCATTCCCGGCTTCCGCCCCGGCAAGCCGACGAGCGACTTTATCAAGAAGGTGCTCAACAAAATCACCCTGATGGGCGCTTTGTTCCTGGCCTTTATCGCCATCTTCCCCCTGGCCATGAGCAATATTGAGGGTATGGCCGGCCTGGCCATCGGCGGCACGTCGGTGCTCATCGTCGTCGGCGTCGCGCTGGAAACCGTCAAGGCCATCGAGGGGCAGATGCTGATGCGCCACTACAAGGGCTTCCTGGAATAAGAGGTTTTTAGGATGAATCTTGTGCTGTTGGGGGCGCCGGGCGCTGGCAAAGGCACCCAGGCGGAAAGGATCCAAAGGGCGCTGAGCATCCCGGTTTTGTCCACTGGCAACCTTCTGCGCCAGGCCATTGCGGCCGGCACTCCCTTGGGCCAAAAGGCCCAGGGCTACATGGACGGCGGCAACCTTGTCCCTGACGAGCTCATTATCGGGTTGGTCGAGGAAAAGCTCAAAAGCCCGGAATGTGCCCGCGGCGTCATTTTTGACGGCTTTCCGCGCACTGTCCATCAGGCCGAAGCGTTGGAGGGAATTGCGGACATCGACGCCGTGCTTTCCCTTGAGGTTGACGACGATACCATCCTGCACCGCATGAGCGGCCGCCGCACCTGCCCCAGGTGCCAGGCCACCTATCACATCACCGACAACCCTCCGCGGGTAGAGGGGATATGCGACAAATGCGGCGCGGAGCTTTCCATCCGTCATGACGACCAGGCGGACACTGTGCGCGAGCGGCTTGCAGTCTACCATAAACAGACCGAGCCCATCAAGGCCTTTTACAGCGCGCGGGGCAGGCTGAAAACGGTCAGGGGGCAGAAAAAGCTGGCCGATACAGTCCGCCTGGTATCAGAAGCGTTGGGAGTACCGCTATGATCAAAATCAAATCAGCGCATGAGATTGCCCGCATGCGCGAGGCCGGCCGGATTGCCGCCGGGGCGCGAGCCCTGGCAGGCAGCCTGGTCGAGCCGGGCATTACAACACGGGAAATCGACCAGGAGGTGCGCCGCTATATCAAGCAGTGCGGCGCGACGCCCTCCTTCCTTGGCTATGGCGGGTTCCCGGCCGCCATCTGCTGCTCGGTCAATGACGAGGTTATCCATGGCATACCGGGCAGCCGGAAAATCGAGGAAGGCGATTTGGTCAAAATTGACGTCGGCGCCTTTTACCACGGCTACCACGGCGACTGCGCCGCCACCTATGGGGCGGGGCGTATCTCCGACGAGGCGCAGAGGCTTTTAGACGTCACCCGACAGAGCTTCTATGAAGGTATCAAAAACGCCCGTCCGGGCCTGAGAATATCCGATATTTCGCGCGCCGTGCAGGCGTATAATGAAAAGAAGGGCTATTCTGTGGTGCGGGACTATGTAGGGCACGGCATCGGCACGGAAATGCACGAAGAGCCGGAGGTGCCCAATTACTTCTCCCCCCGGGCGCGGGCGCGCCTTGTGGCCGGCATGGCGCTGGCTATTGAACCGATGGTTAACATTGGGGGTTACGCAGTGCGCAGGCTGAAAGACGGCTGGACCGTCGTCACGTCGGACGGCAGCTTGTCCTCGCACTATGAAAACACCATTCTCATCACGAATGGCGAGCCGGAAATCCTCACTGTCACCGAGGGGGAGCCCCATGGAGAATGACATCGTAAGATCTGACGTTGTCGCTTCTCTCTGTGGGCGCGACAGGGGCGCGCTGATGCTGGTCGTCGCCATCGACGGGGAGGGCTATGCCTACCTGTGCGACGGCCGCATGCGTAAAATTGAAAGGCCCAAGCGTAAAAAGCTCAAGCATATCCGGCTGGTCGCTCATACCGACTGCCGCGCCGCGCAAAAAATCCGCGCGGGCGAAAGATTGTCAAACAGCGAAGTAAGAAGGGCCCTGGCGGATTTTGCAAAGCCGCAGCCCATTGAATGACCGAGGAGGGTATTCGTTTGGCAAAAGAAGATATGATCGAAGTCGAAGGTACCGTTATAGAGGCGCTGCCAAACGCCATGTTCAACGTCGAACTGCAGGGGGGGCACAAGGTCTTGGCCCATATTTCCGGCAAGCTGCGCATGAACTTTATCAAGATCCTGCCCGGGGACAAGGTGACGCTGCAAATGTCGCCGTATGATCTGACCCGCGGGCGAATCACATGGCGTTCCAAGTAAAACCATCCGCTCCGGGGCGTTCGCCCCTTCCAAATGGAAGAAACAGGAGGACAAACTCATGAAAGTGAAACCGTCGGTGAAACCCATCTGCGAAAAGTGCAAAGTCATCCGCAGGAAAGGCCGCGTCATGGTCATCTGCCAGAACCCCAAGCACAAGCAGAAGCAGGGTTAAAAACACACAGGAGGTGCAAAAATAAATGGCTCGTATTGCCGGTGTTGACCTTCCCCGCGAAAAAAGAGTGGAGATCGGCCTGACCTACATCTACGGGATCGGCCGCAAGCTCTCTAACGATATTTTGAAAAAGACCGGTGTCAACCCTGACACCCGCGTCAAAGACCTGACCGAGGACGAAACAGCCCGCCTGCGCGAGGTTATCGAGCACGAGTACACCATCGAGGGCGACCTGCGTCGCGACGTCGCGCTCAACATCAAGCGCTTGACGGAAATCGGCTGCTACCGCGGCCTGCGTCACCGCAGGGGACTGCCCGTCCGCGGCCAGCGCACCAAAACCAACGCCAGAACCCGCAAAGGTCCCAAGAAGACCATTGCCAACAAGAAGAAATAAAGGAGGGACGATAATATGGCCAAAGCACAGCCGAAGAAGGGCGCTGTCAGAACCAAGCGCCGCGAACGCAAGAATATTGAAAAGGGCGCCGTGCACATCCGTTCGTCCTTTAACAACACCATTGTCACCATTACCGACGTCAAGGGCAACGCCATCTCGTGGGCCAGCGCCGGCGGCCTGGGCTTCCGCGGCAGCAGAAAGTCCACCCCCTTCGCCGCGCAGACAGCCGCTGAAACGGCCGCCAAGGCCGCGATGGAGCACGGCCTGAAGAGCGTCGAGGTTTACGTTAAGGGCCCCGGTTAGGGTCGCGAGGCCGCGATCCGCGCCAAGCAGGCCACAAGGCTGGAGGTCGTCATGATTAAGGACGTCACCCCCGTCCCGCACAACGGCTGCCGCCCGCCCAAGAGAAGAAGAGTTTAACAGGAGGTATACTGGAATGGCAAGATATACAGACGCGGTATGCCGTATTTGCCGCAGAGAAGGCGACAAGCTCTTTCTGAAAGGGGATCGGTGCTACACCGACAAGTGCGCTATCCAGCGGCGCAGCTACGCCCCCGGCCAGCATGGCCAGGGCCGCAACAAGAAGCTGAGCGAGTACGGCATGCAGCTGCGCGAAAAGCAGAAGGCCAAAAAATATTACGGCCTGCTTGAGGGGCAGTTCCACCACTATTTCGAGATGGCGGAGGGCATGAGTGGCATGACGGGCGAAAACCTGCTCAAGCTGCTGGAAAGCCGCCTGGACAACGTCGTTTACCGCGCCGGCTTTGCGATGAGCCGCCCGGAAGCGCGCCAGCTCGTTTCCCACGCCCATTTCACCGTCAACGGCAAGAAGGTCAACATTCCCTCTTACCTGTGCAAGCCGGGCGACGTTATTGCGATTGTAGAGAAAAGCATGGGTTCGGATAAGATTAAAACGGTTCTGGAAGCCAACGCTTCCCGCCCCGCGCTGAACTGGCTGAGCGTTGACCGTCAAAAGGGCGTGGCCAACATCGTCACTCTGCCGGGCCGCGACGAAATCGATCTGCAGGTCGAAGAGCACCTTATCGTTGAGCTTTACTCCAAGTAATCAGCCCTCAATCGGCACCCGCATGCGTGCCTCCTTTGGGGCGCGCCGAATATATCAAGGAGGGTAATGAATGATCGCAATCGAAAAACCCCGCATTGAATGTGTCGAAACAGCCACCGATGGCTCTTATGGCAAATTCGTCGTCGAGCCGCTGGAGCGGGGCTACGGCACTACCCTCGGCAATTCCCTGCGCCGCATCCTTCTGTCCAGCCTGCCCGGGACCGCCGTCACCTCTATCAAAATCGACGGCGTTCAGCACGAGTTTTCCACCATTCCGGGCGTTAAGGAGGATGTGACGGAAATTGTTCTCAATGTCAAGGGCATTATCGCAAAGCTCTTCAGCCAGGGCGAAAAGGCCGTCACTCTGGAGGCGAACGGCCCTGGGGCGGTCACAGCGGGCGACATCCGCTGCGACAGCGAAATTGAGATTCTCAATCCCGACGCCCCTATCGCCACGCTGATGGAAAACGGCAGGCTGGTGATGGAGCTGACCTTCAACCATGGCCGCGGCTATGTCCCGGCCGACAGGAACAAACCGGCTGTGCCCGTCATCGGGACCATCCCTGTCGATTCCATCTATACCCCGGTTTATAAGGTCAACTATACGGTGGAAAACACCCGCGTCGGCAACATGACCGACTTTGACAAACTGACGCTGGAGGTTTACACCGACCGGACCATCACCGCCCGCGACGCCGTTTCCCTGGGGGCCAAGATCCTGACGGATCACCTCAGCCTGTTCGTCAACCTGTCCGATGAAATCGGCAGCAAATCGACGGTGGTGGAAAAGAGCGAGACGCCGCAGGACAAGGTCCTGGAGATGAGCATTGAAGAGCTGGATCTCTCCGTCCGTTCCTTTAACTGTCTTAAGCGCGCGGGCATCAACACCGTGGCCGATCTGGTCAACACGACTGAGGAGGACATGATGAAGGTCCGCAACCTGGGCAGAAAATCGCTTGAGGAGGTCATCAAGAAGATGGCCGACCTCAACCTGCTGCTTTCCAAGGGCGACGGATCCCATTAAGCGGCAGCAGCGCGCCCGGCCACAGCCGCCGGGCTGCGCATCCCATTTTTACACACTTCCGCCCCCCTGCTGGGGATGGCGGATTCCTGAGGAGGTATAAACATGCCCGGAACCCGCAAACTCGGCAGACCGACTGATCACCGCCGCGCCATGCTGCGCGCCATGGTCACTTATCTGCTGGAGAACGGTCGTATTGAAACGACGGTTACAAGAGCAAAGGAGGTCCGTCCGCTGGCTGAAAAGATGATCACTCTCGGCAAGCGCGGCGATCTCAATGCAAAGCGCCAGGCCTTCGCCTTTATCACCAAGGAGGCCGTCGTCAAAAAGACCTTTGACGAAATTGCGCCCAAATACTCCGACCGCAACGGCGGCTATACCCGCATCACACGCATCGGCCCCCGCCGCGGCGACGGTGCTGAAATGGCCGTTATTGAACTGATCTGATAAAATCGATACGTCCCAAAGGGATTATCCCGAGAAGAAGGCTCGGGATAATCCCTTTTTTCATTTTTTACAGCCGGCAGGCCGGCAGCGCGGTAAAGTGCCCTGCAGCTATGGTCGAATGATATTTGATTGCTCGGGCTATAA
>CAJMOV010000009.1 GCA_905215125.1 uncultured bacterium
GGATTAATAATATCTATGAAAACACCCAACATATTATTCGTCTCATCAATAATAGCATGTTTTCCGGAAACGATGAATTCCGCAAAACCCAAAATCGTCGATGGCAAAAAAATCACGAACAAGAAAACCAGAAGCAAAAAACATCCCCAAACACGATAAATAAATTTATTCATAAACTCAACTTTAAATCTATCCTAAATTACAATCTATTATTCAATGAAAAAGGACAAATATGAAACAAAACAATATTCTAAAAGGCTACGAAAACGAAATTCCCGTTAGCCCACCCCCAGAACCCAGAACAGGATCAACCCAGTATCCTACACCCCAAACATCGAGAGTACAATTATAACAAGATAACTAATAAAAAACATGAGCAATCCGAATACAAATAACCGTGTCCGCTTTTCCAACGAGGTTTTATTGAATTCAATATCTTTCCTCATTGCAGAAAGTTCCGCCGCAAATAAATAATGATAGGGAGCCAGGCCCCCTTGTCGTAAACAACCTTCAAGATTTATTTGAGCGGGAATGCGTCCAGCATATTTTATTTTATACGGTTTTGCTGATAGAAATAAGAAAACTAAAGAAGCAACGAAAAGTAGAGTGAAAATAACCTTGATTGTCAAACAAGCTGAATTTACAACAGACTCCATTGCAAATGAGAAAAAAGCAAACACAAATGCCATTACAGTATACGCCCGCTGGGAAAGAGTTGAAGACGATTTTATCGACTCATCAAGACACCTGTTCCCTTGACTTATCAAATACTCGAAAGTTTGTTGATCCAAATTTTTCAATTCAGCTAACGAAAAATCATACACCGATTTCATAAGTTCATTTTTTAGTTTGTTACAAAAATACAAAAGATCAGACCAATAGAAAGGACAAGATAAAATATTAATTATAAAACAATTAATCCTGATTGACAAAAGGAATGAAACAGAAACAGATTTAGAAACAGAAAAAACAGAAACGAAATAATATATTAACAACCAAACCATTACCATAAAAACGAGACTCCGATATTCTCCACGAATAGGAATAAAATACTGGATGCCAGCATCTTATTCCTATTTTATTGTGTAAATATCCTTGAGCTGCTGCACCGTCAGGCTTTCAACGGGGTTGTCCCTGCCGACGAGAAAGACGAAGGCGTCGCGCACGACGGGGATCACTTCAAATTCCTCCCCGCTGTCCGCCATGAGGGCTTCTTCCCCGGCCGAGGGCGGGGTGACGAAAATAAGGTCGCACTCGCCTTCGATAAGGTTGACGTAAGCGTTGTGGGTGGTGTTGTGGCGGACAAAGTCCTGCGCCTGCTCGGCGGTATAGCCCAGAAGCTTCTGCACCAGCGCTTCCGACAGGGGGATGGTGGCCGTCGAGCCGTCAAGACGGGGCAGGGCATCGGCGGTGAGCGCGGGCATGGGGAGCTGGGAGTCGCCGCTGGGCGGGGACAGGCCGTCGGCTGGGGCGTCGGAGGGGGAGCAGGCGGCCAGCGCCGCGGTCAGGCACAGCGCAAGGGCTGCGAGAACAGCGCGTTTCATGGGGTTTCCTCCTTTTCAAGCAGAGCGAGGTTAAAGTGCCCGGCGGGGATGATAATCGCTTCCTCATCCAGACTGTCCGGCAGGATGTAAACGGAAAAATCGCTGGACAGGCGGATGTTGTCCATTTCCTCCAACGGTTCGGAGAGGCCGTTTTGCTGCAGAAGCTCGTCCAGCGCCTCCGACGGGACAAGGAGATCGGCAGCCGTCAGCCTGCGGCCGGTGTACAGGTCAAAAAGCAGGCAGTCGGTCTGATACGTCCAGGAGTCAGGACCGGAAAATTCACTGTTGTAAGAGACCATCAGCACGCTGCCGACAATATCGACGTCGGCGGAAAGGTTTGTCCAATCCCAGCTGTCCAGAGAGGACGACAGGGACTCGGGAAGGTAGTCGGCCGAGGAAAAACGGGTCTCATACTGCGCCAGCGAGCTGTTGACGGCATCGGCGACGGCGGGCTCGACCCCGCCGCGCAGGCGGGGGGAGAGGGTGGTTTCACCCCCTGCCAGGAGAGGGGAGGACAGCGGCGCCGACGTCAGCTCGACAAGCAGGTCAACGGCGGACAGCGTCACTACGGCGCTGTCTGCGAGATAGGGGGAGGGATCCTCAAGCAACATGCCGCTGACAGCGTACAGCTCCTCCAGCGGGATGTAGAAATACCGGGAGCCGACGGTGTAGGGGTTGTTTTCCGGCAGGCTGACCTGGATGCCGTGATCAACCCAGATATAAGGGTAATCGTCCGGCAGGCCGCGGAAGGGGCGCTTCAGCTCATCCTCGCCCAGCATTTTGGCGATTTGCCTGTCGATAACGGCATGGTAATCGCTGCCGGCGTAAAACAGGTCGCCCAGAGAGAGAAGCCGTCCGTCAGCCAGGTCAAACAGCAGCGCCTCCTGCTCGTGGCCCAGAATGACCCAATCCTCTATATAGATGAGATCCCCGCCGCCGTCGTACAGCTCGAGCGAATCCTCGCGCGACAGATGTATGCAGAGCAGCCGGCCGGTGATGGAAGCGTACGCCGAGACAAAGCGGCGCGCGCAGGCCGTGACGTCGCCGTAGTTTTCCGTCGCCGCGCCGCCTGCGCCTGAGCCGACGCGGGCGTCAAAGCCCTGCGCTGCGGCCGCCTGGACAAGGTCGACGTCGACCGGAGCGGCAGAAAGGGCTTCCACGCGCTCACTGATCTGGGCGTTGATTTTTTCCTGGAGATCCGTATCCCGCAGGCCGGTCAGCGCACAGGTATTGACGGTCAGGATAACGCCCTGTGCGTTCGGCTCGGTGCCGTAGCCGCCATAGCTGTCCTGCACATAGCCGGAGACATTGTAGGCGTAATGGGGAAAGGCGGGATTGCGGGGGGCGTCGTCCCCGCTGCCCAGCGTGTCGGAGGGGGCGTCGTCCCAGCGAATTCCGTCAGAGGAAGGCAGGGCCAGCGGCTGAACGCCGGCCGTCCCGCCGCCGTCGTGGAAAGGGGCGTCGTCCTGCCCGGGCGCCCTTTGACAGCCGCCCAGCAGCAGGGCGGGGAGCAGCAGCAGGGCCAGGTATTTTCTTTTTTTCATGCCGAGATCATCTCCCATCGTGGAAAGGGGCGGCGTTGGGACACGGTCGGCCGCAGCGCCGCGGGCATTTCAGGCCTTCTGTGATATAGTATAACACAAATCGGGCGGGAAGAGACGGAAATTGCGCAGGACGCCGCAAAGCGACCGGCAGAGCCTGTCCGGGAATGGGGCAGGGCCGCTTTTTGATCTCCGGTGGATAGAATTATTATTTCGATTGTTTCGACGCTTTGGACCGGAGAAAAGTTCCCCCGCAGGCAAAAGCGCATACAATGAAAATGAAGCAGAACGCACGGGAGGGAGGAGAAGGCATGGCGGACAGCGCAATATCGGCGGAGCAAAGCGGGCAGGCGAGCGACCAGCAGCAGCCGACACTGGCTTCACAGACGGCGGCGGGAGGTGAGGTCAGTTATTTTCAGAGCATTGACATGCAGATCGCCGTTTTGGCGGCGACCATTGTCGCGACTGTTTTGGCTATCATGGTTTTGCAGGGCATTAAGGATCAGCAGGAAGGGCTGTTCCCCTGCAAGGATTATTCCTTTATCGGGGAGCTGCCGCGGGTGAGCACCGCCATCCTGGCCGCAGCCGCGCTTTATTTCTTCTATCTGGCGTGGGAGGAACACAAGCGGGACCCGGAGAGCAAAACGCTGACGCTGCTTTTTGTCGCAAACGCGCTTGCGGTGGGGGCCGCCATCGTCAAGCTGGATGTCCTGTACACCGCGCCGGAAAGCGACGCGGAAATCGAGGACGTCATTGAGGAGGTTGTTGAGTAGATCGCCGCAGGCGCTCAACCTCCTCGCGCAGCTCGTCAATGGCGCGCTGCATGTCGTCAAGCTGCCTGCTCTGCGCGTCGCTCTGCAGCAGCTGGGCCTGGGTGGCGTTGGTTTCCATGACCTGGGAGATCAGCATGAGAAAGTTGCCCAGGGAATTTTGCTGGCCCGGCGTCAGGTCTCCCAGCAGGGCAAAGCCGATGACGGTGGCCAGCGCCGTCATCAGCTCGGCGGGAAGGCTGAAAAACCATTCCGCCCAGTTTGGCAGACGCGCCGCCACGGCTTCACCCCCTTTCCAGATATTTATATGCGGGAAAGGTCCGGCGCTTGCGCCGCGGGACACAAGGGAAAGGCAGGACGCCGGCCGCCGGATTGGCTGCGGCGGAGCTTCCCGCGCGGCCTTGGACAATAAAAACCCCTGCTTCCGCAGAAGCAGGGGCGATTTACTGGAGTAAGGGGCTATTTGACTTCGCGTGTCCAGCCGTGCGGGTCGGCTACGCGGCCCCACTGGATGCCTGTCAGGTTGTCATACAGCTTCTGGGAGACTTCGCCGATCTTTTCATTGTTGATGATCATTTTTTCGCCCTTGTAGCAGATTTCGCCGACAGGGGAGATGACGGCGGCGGTGCCGCAGCCGAAGGCCTCCTCCAGCTTGCCGGTGTGGGCGGCTTCGATAAGCTCGTCAATGGACAGCTTGCGCTCGGAGACCTTGTAGCCCCAGTCGCGCAGCAGCTGCAGGCAGCTGTCGCGGGTAATGCCGGGCAGGATGGTGCCGTCCAGCGGGGCGGTGATGATTTCGCCGTCGATTTTGAACATCATATTCATAGCGCCGACTTCTTCGACGTACCTGCGCTCGACGCCGTCGAGCCACAAAACCTGATTGTAGCCGAGCTCCTGCGCTTTTTCCTGGGCCTTCAGGCTGCCGCCGTAGTTGCCGCCGCACTTGGCAAAGCCGGTGCCGCCGCGGGATGCGCGGGTGTATTCGTCTTCAACATAAATGCGGATAGGGGCAAAGCCGTTGGGATAGTAGCTGCCCGTGGGGGAAGCGAGAAAGACGGCTTTGTATGTATGGGACGCATGGACGCCCAGCATGGCGTCGGTCGCGATGACGAAGGGGCGCAGATACAGCGAGGTGCCGGGGTGGGTGGGGATCCAGTCGCGGTCGGCGTCGACCAGCGTCTCAATGCACTGGAGAAAATCTTCCACCGGCAGGGCGGCCATGCACATGCGCTGACAGGATGCAATCATGCGCTCGGCGTTTTTCTCCGGGCGGAAAAGCAGCACGCGGCCGTCGTCGGTGGGGTAAGCCTTCAGACCCTCGAAAAGCTCCTGGCCGTAGTGGAAGACCATGGCGGCCGGGTCAAGGCAGAGGGGCCCGTAGGGGATGAGCTGGGCGTTGTGCCAGCCCTTGTCGGCAGAATAGTCGACCGTCACCATATGATCGGTGAAGATCTTGCCGAAGCCAAGGCTGGACTGGTCGGGCTTTTGCTTGGGGTTCTGCGTGCGGGTTTTTTTGATGTCTAACATACTACGCGCCTCCGTTCAAGTTTGGACGCAGAAAAAGCCGGCGGCTCCTGCGCCCTTTTTTTGATGCCGCACGGCCGGGCCGGGCGGCCTTGTCTGCAATTTGGCACTTGCGCAAACGGGTTTTTTACGGTACAGTATTGTCAAGAATAGTATAGCAAAGCCCACGGGGTTTCGCAACAGAAAATTTAGCGTTGCATAGAAATAAAGCATAAATATTCAATATTACTTCAAAATATATGCGAAATTGATGCCTGAAAGGGGGGAAACGGATGCTGAAACGAGGCTGTGCCGCCGCGCTTTTGGTTTGCCTGGCGGCGGCTGTGCTGCTGTCGCCCTGGTCGGCGGCCGCGCCCAGCGTTATTTTTACCGCCATCAACGACGTCATCACCCCCAACATGTCGGACAGCACCATGCCGGTGCGCATCGGCGGGCAGGTGTATACCCCCTACTCTTTTTTGACGCGGCTGCTTACCATCAGCACCCACTACAATACCACCCTGCAGCGGCTGATGGTGTATAATTTTGATCATACGCTGACATTTGACCTGGCCAACAGCATCACTTATGACGATGCCGGCATTGTCTATTCCTATAACGCTGTACGGCGGAACGGTTCGATATATATTCCGATTTCTCTGGTGTGTCAGGTCTTTGGATATTACTATTCGTATATTACCTCCTCTCCCCTGGGGCCTGTCGTGCGCGTCAACACCGGCGACGTTTCCATTTCAGACGAAACGCTGGTGGAACGGGCAAGCGGCAGGATGCAGCAGATTTATGACGCTTATGTCGACAGCCTGGCCCCGCCAGAGGAGGAGCCGGACGACGAGCCGGACAGCCCTGACACCCCCAGTCAGCCGGACGACCAGACGGAGGAGGAGACAAGCCCCGGCAATGTCTATCTCGCCTTTGAGGGGGAGCTGGGAGCCGAGACTGACAGTATTCTGGACACCCTGTCGCAATGGGAGGTCAAGGCGGCTTTCTTTGTGTCGGGCGATGTGACCGGAGACAATGCAGACCGTCTGCGGCGCATCTTTGCCGAGGGGCACGCTGTCGGGCTGTATGCGCCGGGCGAGTACACATCCATGCAGGATATGCTGGATGCGCTGTCGGCGCAGAATGAGGCGCTGCGCAGCGTCATCCACTGCGGCACGAGGCTTCTGTGGATGCCGGGCAGCGCCGGCCTGAGTCAGGAGCAGCGCGACGCGCTGATAAACGCGGGCTACCGCCTGTGGGAGGACAATCTCGATCCCCGCGCCGACGTGCGCACGGCATACAGCGTGCGCGTCAATGTCCGCACCCTGCTGCGGGGGATGGAGCGCAGCGCCGTTATCCGCCTGATGAACAACGAGGCGTCAAGCGGCGCGCTGGGCGGCGTCATCAGCGATTTGCGCGGCCAGGACAACACCATATTGACCATCCGTGAATGGGATACCCCCATCAACGGCGCGCGGGAAATACGCTGACGGGCGCGCCGGAAGAGATAAACAGGGCGGCCGCTGTAAAGCAGCCGCCCTTGTCAGTCAAACGGGCTTGCAGGAAAGCAAAATCCGGGCCTTGACAAAAGCCGTATGAGGGGCGTATAATAACGTAAACCGTTGACGGGGAGAGTACACAAAGTACGCGCTTACAGAGAGTCCGGACAGGTGGAAGCCGGGCAGAGATGCGGCTTTGACAGATGGGCCCCGGAGGGCGGGATGAACAGCGCCGCACGGCGCCCAGTATCTCCCGACGCCTGCACCGGCGTTATCAGGTGGGAAATGTGTTGGCATTTCTGGAAAAGCGGGTACTGATGTACCAATCAAGGTGGCACCGCAGGTCATGCACCTGTCCTTGGAAAAGGACGGGTGCTTTTTGTTTGCCTTCACCCGTACAGAAATCATTTCCCAAAACATTCAACCATTGTACGGGCCCCGAGAGGGGCGAGAAAGGAGCAGCAGACATGCAGACCATGCAAAAACAATTTCCCGACGCGCAGGGGTTTTTCGGACAGTATGGCGGCAGCTTTGTCCCGCCGCAGCTTTCGGCCGCGCTGGATGAGGTTTCCGCCGCCTTTGACGCGGCGAGACGGGATCCGGCTTTTCTGGCGGAGCTCAACCGTTACCAGACGGAGTATATTGGCCGCCCGTCAGGCCTTTATTATGCAGAAAGGCTGACGCAGACGCTGGGCGGGGCGAAGATCTATCTCAAGCGGGAGGATTTGAACCACACCGGCGCGCATAAAATCAACCACGCTGTCGGGCAGGCGCTGCTGGCGCGCCGCCTGGGGAAAAAGCGTATCATTGCAGAGACAGGGGCGGGACAGCACGGTGTCGCGACGGCGACGGTCTGCGCCCTGTTCGGTATGGAGTGCACCATTTACATGGGGGAGGAGGATTGCCGCCGGCAGGCGCTCAACGTCTTCCGCATGGAGATGCTGGGCGCGAGGGTGACGCCCGTCCAGTCGGGCACGCGCACGCTGAAGGATGCCGTCGACGCCGCTTTGCAGGATTTGGTTGAGCATGCGGATGACACCTATTACCTGCTGGGCTCGGCCGTCGGGCCCAGGCCCTACCCGGAGATGGTGAGATTTTTCCAGTCGGTCATCGGGCAGGAGGCGCGGGCCCAGTGCCTGGCGGCTGAGCATCGGCTGCCGGACGCCATCGTTGCCTGCGTTGGCGGCGGGTCCAACGCCATCGGGCTGTTCGCGCCGTTTTACAACGATCCGGGGGTACGGATGATTGGCGTTGAAGCGGCGGGCCGCGGGCTGGACACCCCCGACAACGCGGCGACCATGACGCTGGGCCGGCCGGGCGTCATCCACGGCTTCCGCTGCTACGTTTTGCAGGATGAGAAGGGGGAGGCGCTGCCCGTTTATTCCATTTCGCCCGGACTGGATTACCCCGGCGTCGGGCCGGAGCATTGCTTTTACAAGGACAGCGGCCGCGCCGGATACGTCGCCGTCACAGACGACGAGGCGGTCGATGCGCTGTACACCCTGTCGCGGACCGAGGGGATTCTGCCCGCCATTGAAAGCGCGCACGCGCTGGCCCAGGTCATAAAGCTGGCGCCCACGATGGGGAGGGATCAGATCATCATCGTCAGCCTGTCGGGGCGGGGAGACAAGGACGTGGCAGAAATCGCCCGGCTGTATGGCGGGAGGTAAGGCCAGGCAAAAGGCAGGGGGACAGCTTCAGCGATACGCAGCTTTCCGGCTGTAAGGGGAGGCTGACAAGCATCCACATTGCTGTTCGGGCTGAAAGCATGTCGGACGCATAGGTGTTTGCGTCCGGCGTCGGGCAGATTGTGAAACAGCGTACATGGGATGAAGCCCTGCAGGCCGTTGGTTTTAGAACGAGCAATGCTGTATTGTATTACGGCCTTCCCCGGGCTTGTGCGGGGGATGCATCTGTGACGGGCCTAGACCGTAATGGACAGAGAAAAAGCAGCGGATGGCAAGGAAACGACTGGCTGGAGCAAACCGGAAAATCGGGCTGTATAGCAGCAGAGCTTAATATTGATTGACAGGAAAGCCGGCATGGATAATTCCATACCGGCTTTTGCAGCCTTAATACAGCTGTTCGGGAGGCGTTTTTTCGCGCCAGAGCTCCTCCAGCGCTTGCAGGTCGCGGCGGTAGCTGCGGGCGTCCTGATCCGGCCTTTGGGGCAGCTCCTCCAGCACCTCCAGCGTGAAGGCTTCGGCGCCCAGGCGGCTCCAGTCGGACTGGAGCTTGGGCAGGACGCAGGATCCCGTCTGCACGGAGAAACGGAAACGGTTTTTCATGCCCTGCAAATCAGGGGCGGCCTGGATGACGCGCCGGCCGGTCGCCGTGCAGAGGATGGCGACAACGCCCCCGGCGGCCGGCCTTTCCTTATAGGCGTCGGCCAGAGCCTTGCGGCGCTGTTTATCGTCCATAGCCCATCTCCTTCAGGATGCCGGCAAGGACGTGCAGACGTTCGCCCAGCAGCTCGTCGTCACGGCTCAGGGCGGCGGAAAACAGCGAGATATCCTCGTCGATATTGGCATTGTCTATGCAGACCTCAACCGTCATGGCGTCGCCCTGCAGGCCAATACGGCCGATGCGGGGATTTTCCTCATCGTACAGCTTGGAAAAGCGGTAGGCCTCGCGGAAATACTGCTGCGTGCGGCAAACCAGGATGGCCAGGTCGATGACGCGGTGCAGGGGCAGCTCTTCGCTTTGGCGCGACCACTTTTCGCCGGTATGACGCCAGACTTTGGCCGAAATGTCGACCCGGCCGCGGTCGTTCCACTGCGCAAGGCCGAGAGAAAGGCCCTTGGCGTCAGAATGATAGGCGCTGCGGCCGTCAATTTCTTCGTAATTCTCGCAGACAATGACCGGCTTGTGCTTGAGTGCGGTGGGGATTTTTTTGCTTTCGGGCTGCATGGCTGTACTCTCCATTAGTAATTTAGTAAAATTAGTATATAACTAATTTACTGAAATATCAAGGGAATTGTCTGCTGGGGATTAAGGGAATGGCAGGGGGACGATGGAGCGGAAAAGGGACAGGGCGGGCCTAAACGAGTGCAGCGCTCTGGGAAAGCACGACGACAGCTTGCGGGGACGAAAATGGGATACAGCGGCTTTGCGGCCGGGCCGCGGGCCTGGAGGGTGCGCACGCACAGCCTGTGGGGCCCACAGGCTGCTGGGAGCGTTTTTTTGCCCAAGGGGGAAAGGATTATATGCCCGTCCCGTCTGGCTGAAACAGGAGACAGAAGAAAAAGCGCCGCAGGCGCGGCGCTTTTTACGGTACAGGCTTGTGGAAGCTGGCGAAGGAGGCGGCTTTGGGGCAGGGAAACGCTGGGGAAAGGCGGCGGGGCCGCCCGCAGGCAGCTGCGTGCGGTTGAGACGCCTGCCGTCCCTCCGGGAGAGGCCGGCCTATCGCTTTGCGGCGGAAAAATCGGCAGCCTGGACGAGCCAGCCAAGCAGCTGAGCGTCGATTTCCGACAGGCTGCCAATCAGGACGTGATGAGTCCAGCGGCAGGGATAGGGTTCGATCACCGCGTCGATACGGGGGGAGTCGAGACGATACCCCAGGCCGAAGGTGACGGTAATATAGTCCTTGGGGCGCAGAGCCGCCCTGCGGACGGGCAGGAAGGAGACAAAGGAGAAACGACGCCGGCAGGAAAAGGCGATCTGGCTTTTCTGCACCAGGATGCGCGATTCGGGGACGGCGTCGGCAATACGGCTTTCCAGTGCTTCATACAGGGGCAGGGCGCCGGGACGCCCGCTGAAAAAGGAGAGGACGTCTTCCCTCTGCGGCATATTATCACCCTTTAGATATAAGAACGATCGATGTGAACGACAGCGTAATATTTGCCGCCGTCCAGGGTGGCGACGGCGTTTTGGATGGCGGTGACCACCTGCTCGTCGCTCAGGTGGAATTTGTGGGGCAGGACGACATCGAAAATGAGGTTGGTGTGGGCCGGACCAACCGTCATGCGGAAATCATGGATGGACAACGTCGGATCGATGAGCTGTACGAGGGCCAGCATCTGCCGGCGCTTTTGCAGCGTCAGTTCGTCATCGGTGGCGATGGGATCCATATGGATGATCGCGGCGGCGCAGTATCGGGCCTGGAGCTCGCGTTCGACGTCGTCGATAATGTCGTGCATTTCGAGGATGTTGGCGTCGCACGGCACCTCGGCGTGCAGGGAGATCATGCAGCGGCCGGGGCCGTAGTCGTGGACGATGAGATCGTGCAGGCCGACGATCTGCTTGTGCGCTAGCACAGTATCGGCGATATTTTGGACAAGCTCGGGATCGGGGGCCTGGCCGAGCAAGGGATTAAGGGTGTCCCTGGCGGCGCACAGGCCGCTGTAAATAATGAAAAGGGCGACCAGAGCACCCAGCCAGCCGTCGACCTGAAGGTCAAAGAAGTGGCCGGCCAGGGTGCCCAGAAGCACGACGCCGGTCGCCGCCGTATCGCTCAAAGAGTCGGTCGCCGCCGCAGTCATGGCGGCGGAATGGATGCGCCGGCCCAACGTGCGGTTGAAGAAAAACATCCACAGCTTGACGGCGGCGGACAGGGCGAGGATAAAGCAGGAGACGGTGCTGAAGGCCACCCCGCCAGGGTGCAGAATTTTGTCCACCGACACCTTGGCCAGCTCGACGCCGGCCAGGATAATGACCAGGCTGACGAAAAGGCCGGCCAGGTATTCGATGCGGCCATGGCCGAAGGGGTGGCTGGGATCGGGCTTCTGCCCCGCCATTTTGAAGCCGACGAGAGTGACGATGGAGGAACCGGCGTCGGACAGGCTGTTGAAGGCGTCGGCAGTGATGGCAATGGATGAGGTGATGGCGCCAGCTGCGAATTTGGCGGCGAAAAGGCAAAGGTTTAAAAGGATGCCGACACAGCCGCTAACAATGCCGCAGCGCTGCCGTACGCCGGAGGACTGGACATCCGGCCAGCCGCGGACAAGGCGGCTGAAAATAAAGTCTAGCATCGGGTACCCTCCCATACGCCGCCACACCAGGGGGCGACGGTATTAGTATTCCAGGATATACCACAGGCCGCCGGATTTGCCCCAGGCAAACCCGCCGTCAAAGGAACGGATATCCTCATAAATGGCGCTGAAGGCCCATTCGCCGTTTTCGGCGATAAAGCCGTAACGGCCATTCTGCGACACGGCGGCAAGACCTTCTGAAAAAGGCTGGGCCGAATCAAACTGCGGGGAGATGACCTCTCTGCCGTTTTTGTTGACATAGCCGTAGCGGCCGTTTTTGACGGCGGCGACTAAGCTGGAGTCGTCCGAGGGGGCCATGACGGCGGAGCAGTCGGAAAGCTGGATGACGCTGCCGCCGGCTGTGACGATGGCGGGGGTGGAGCTGCCGGCCAGCGTCCCGGTGGCGATACCGCCGGCAAAAGCGGAATCTCCGTTGAAATTAAAGGAGGCGAGCTGGGCGGGGACGACGAGCTTGCCGGTGATGTCAATGGCGCCCCAGGACGAGGAAACCAGCTTGCCGCCGGCAAAGGTACCGATGCGCACCGGGGCCATGCCGCCGGAAAAGCTGCCCGCCTCAATGACGGCGCTGCCTGCGCCGCCCGAGAGATCGGCAAAGCTCGTCAGCTCGAGGATGGTATTGCCCTTGGAATCGACATAGCGCAGGTCGGGGTATTGGCTGGCCAGGGCGGCGTTGACAGGGATGAGACCGTCGCCCGACGAACCGACGGGGCTGAGACCGTTTAAGCTGACAAGGCTGCCTGCGTCGTCGACAAGAGCGGGCGCCGCGCCCTGGAGAAAGAGCATCCCGTCATGATACTGGCCCGCTGTGCCGGTGTAGGACAGGGAAGGGCCGACGCGGACGGCCAGATTGGTATAATTGCCGTTGCGGTCGAGATAGCCGACGTTGTAGCCGCCCTCCGTCCGCGCCGTCAGTACGACGCCCTTGCCCTCGCTGAACGGGTAGGCCTGGGCGTACAGGGTGTTTGACAGCTGGCGTCCGGTGGTGTCGACATAGGTATATCCGCCCGCCTGGCGCACGACGGCATAGCCTTCACTGAAGCTCTGCACGTCGGTGTAGGAAAAGCCCTGGCCGGGCAAGATGTCGTCTCCGTCGTCGGGATCGGCGGGATCGACCGGGTCAACGGGATCGACAGGCTCGACGGGATCGGGGTCGGTCGGCTCTTCGGTGGACAGAGTAAAGGCTTTGCGGTTGGCGGGGACGATAAGGCGGCTAACGATGGCGGCAACCTCGCTGCGGGTGATGTTGGCCGTGGGGTCAAAGCTGCCTTCTTCCCCGCGCCCGGTCAGCACGCCGGCGCGGTAAAGAAGGTAGACGGCGTCTTCATAGGAAGCGCCGGCGGGGACATCGGGAATTTTATCAACAGTGTTGATGGCTGTCAGCTCGCTCTCCGGCAAGGGAGAGGAAAAGATATAGGCCATCTGGGCGCGCGTCGCTTTGGCGTTGTAATCGGAAAAATCGCCGTCCTTGATGATTTTGCTGGATATAGCGTATTTGACGGCGATGTCGTACCAGGGCGAGCCGCTCTGGTCAAAGACGCCGGGGCCGCTGCGGTAGATGTTGTGGATGCGCGCGGCGATGACGATACATTCGGCCAGGGTGATGCTCCCGCCGGGGTCAAATGTCGAGGCGGTGCGGCCGTTCATCAGGCCCAGCTCATAGCAGGTCCTGACGTCGCCGGCATACCAGGCGGAAGAGGAAACGTCGGTAAACTGGCCTGCTTTATAAGTGTTCTTTTTGGTAAAGGAATCAAGCCCGGCCGCCGAAGCGGCGAAGGGGAGGGCAAGGCAGAGACACAGGACGGCGGCGGTCAGCCGCGAAAGAGTCTTTTTCATGTCAACCATCCTTTCCGGCGCGGTACAGGGGGAGACCCAGCCGGGCGCGCCTGCCCCGGCGTGGGCGCATAGGTTTCATCAATTATAGCAGAAAAAAAGCCGCTTGGCAAATGACCCCTGACCGGGGTATAATGAGAAAAAACCGCATAAACGGGCATTTTGCCGCGCAAGAGGTGAAAGAATGGTACATTTTGGAAACGACTGGGATGAAATTCTGGCCGGGGAGTTTGACAGCGAATACTATCGGCGTCTGCGCGCCTTTCTCAAGGCGGAATACGGCAGGGGGGCCGTTTACCCCGACATGCACGATATCTTCAACGCGCTGAAGTATACCCCATACGCTGACGTCAACGCCGTCATCCTGGGGCAGGACCCCTATCATGGCAGGGGGCAGGCGCACGGGCTGGCCTTTTCCGTCCGCCGCGGGGTGCCGGTGCCGCCGTCGCTTCAGAACATCTATATGGAGATCCATGACGATGTCGGCGCGCCCATCCCCAGCCACGGCTGTTTGGAAAGCTGGGCTAGACAGGGGGTGCTGCTGCTCAACACGGCGCTGACAGTGCGGGCGGGCCAGGCCAATTCCCACCGCGGCGCGGGGTGGGAGATCTTCACCGACCATGTCATCGAACGCCTGGCGGCGCGGGAGCGGCCGATGGTCTTCCTGCTGTGGGGGGCCAACGCACGGGCCAAAGCGTCGCTGCTGAAGGGCACGCCCCACCTGGTTTTGCAGGCGGCCCATCCCAGCCCCTTTTCGGCGTCCGGTTTTTTCGGCTGCCGGCATTTTTCCAAGGCCAACGCCTTTCTGGAGCGGTACGGCAAAAGCATTGACTGGGGCAGCCCGGCCCGGGAGGAGGGGGAGACATGCTGAAGGAGCTGGTGGAAAAAAGCCGCAGCTACCGCGGCTTTGACCAGGGGTTTACCCCGTCGCGGCAGCAGCTGGAGGAGCTGTGCGAGCTGGCCCGGCTGTGCCCGTCAAGCGTCAACATGCAGCCGCTGCGCTATGTGCTCGTTAATACCCCGGAAGGCTGCGCCATCGTCCAGCCGCTGACCGGGTGGGCGCGGCGGCTGAAGGGCGTCCGCCTGCCGCGCGAAGGGCATTGCCCGACAGCCTTCATCATCATCTGTCAGGATCTGGGCATTTCGCCCAACCGCGAGCGCTTTCTGAAGGACGTCGGCATTGTGGCGCAGACCATGCTGCTGGGGGCAGCGGAAATGGGCTTTGGCGGCATCATGATCGGCAATTTCCAGCCGGAAAGGGTAGCGCAGGCGCTGGGGCTGGGGGAAAATCTGTGGCCCCAGCTGATTCTCGCGCTCGGCCTGCCGGATGAAAAGGTGGTGCTGACCGAAGCGGAGGACGGAAACGTCGCCTACACCCGGGATGCAGGCAACGTCACTTACGTCCCCAAACGCAGGCTGGAGGATGTGGTGATAAGCTGGGAGGGGACGGGGCATGAGTAATTTACACGCGAGCGTGCGGGGCAGCGGCAGGGACATGCTCATCCTGCACGGGATGGGATGCGATCTGCGCATGATGGAGGCATGCCTTGAGCCCATCCTTGAAGATTATAACGAGCTGAGGCGCGTGTATGTCGACCTGCCGGGCATGGGACGCTCGCCTGCGCTGGAGGAGGCGTCGGCCGACGCGGTGCTGGATGCGCTGCTCGATTTTATCGACCATAAGTTCAAGGGGGATTTCCTGCTCGTCGGGGAATCTTACGGCGGGTATCTGGCACGGGGCGTCGCGGCGCGCCGGGCGGATCGGGTCGGGGGCATGCTGCTGCTCTGCCCTGTTGTCGAGCCGGATAAGGAAAAGCGCAGCCTGCCGAAAGAAAGGCTGCGCTTGGCGGACGATGATGCAGACGGGGAGGATTTGCCGGGATTTTTGCAGTATGCCGTGCGTATAAATCGCGGGATTTGCCGCCGCTATGCCAGGGAGGTTTTACCCGGCGCGCGCCTGGCGGACGAGCGGTTTATAGCGCGCCTGAAGGAGCGGTACGCATTTTCCTTCCCGATCCGGCAGAGGCTTGACGGGCCGGTGCTGCTGCTGTGCGGCAGGCAGGACCTTTGCGTCGGTTATGCAGACGCACTGGCCCTGCTGGAGGATTACCCGCGCGCCAGCCTTGCCATTTTAGATGCCGCGGGGCACAACCTGCAGCTGGAGCAGCCCGATCTGCTGGCTTCGCTGACGCGGGAGTGGCTGTCCCGCGCGGGCGTTTATTGAAGCTGCCTGAGCAGGGCGTCCCAGGCGTTAGGGTTCTTGACGTAATACAGCGGGCATTGCTTGCCGGTGACGTCGTAATGGCGGATGACGTCGTCCTTGGGTGAAAGCTCATACAGCCCGCACAGCCAGCGGAGAAGGCGGACGAGGCTGTCGTAAGTCTCCTGTGTGAAGGCGCCCGTTTCATCGGGGTGGCAGCATTCGATGGAGAGAGTGTCGTTGTTGCGGCTGTTGGAACAAAAGGCCACCTCGTCCATCGGCACATTGAGCAGGATTTCGCCGTCAAGACCGATGAGAAAGTTGCTGCTGGCCTTGGTTGCCTGTGTTTCGGCCAGGCTTTCAAAATAGCTGTGGTTTTGGGCCGCCGTTGTGCCGGGGTTGCCAACGTAATGGACGACGACGCCGTTGACGGCGCGCAGGCGGGAGCCGGGGCGTGACCACGGGTTGACAGGCAGCAGATCGACCGTTATCCAGTCGGGCAGCTCAATGTCGTCCTGCGCGATGACGCTGCCGCGGGGCAGGAGGGTAAGGGCAAGGCCCGCGCAGAGCGCCAGCGCCAAACAGCACAAAAAAAGCCGGCGACGGATGCGCCTTCTGCGAATGCGTTTTTGACGCTCAGTGCGATTCATACAATCAACCCCCGTCTGTTATCATAGCATATGCAGGGGGGAAGTCCATAAAGAAACCCTTAATTTTGACAGGAGGCAGGGAAAAAGGAGCGCACCGCGCCGGGTTCAGCGCAGCGGGCGTGTGCGGAATGAGAGATACAAAAAGCGTCATCCTGCTTGGGATGACGCTTTTGATATCAGGCGCTATTGCAGGCCGTGCTGGAGCTTGGCGGCCAGCAGGGTGTTTTGCATCAGGGTGGCGATGGTCATGGGGCCGACGCCGCCGGGGACGGGGGTGATGAAGGAGCATTTGGGGGCGACGGCGTCAAAGTCGACGTCGCCGCACAGCTTGCCGTTTTCATCGTGATCCATGCCGACGTCAATGACGACAGCGCCTTCCTTAACCATATCGGCGGTGATGAACCTAGGCTTGCCGATGGCGGCGACAAGGATGTCTGCCTCGCGCGTGACGGCGGGGAGATTTTCCGTGCGGGAATGGCAGATGGTGACAGTGCCGTGCTTATGCAGAAGCAGCATGGCCTGCGGCTTGCCGACGATATTGGACCGGCCGACGACGACGCAGCGCTTGCCCTTGGGATCGATGCCGTACTCCTCCAGCAGAGTCATGACGCCGGCGGGGGTGCAGGGGGCAAAGAGGATGTCCCCCGTCATGATGCGGCCGACGTTGACGGGGTGGAAGGCGTCGACGTCCTTTCTGGGGTCGATGCGAAGGATGACCTTCTGCTCGTCAATGTGCTTGGGCACCGGAAGCTGGCACAGAATGCCGCTGATGCGCTCGTCGGCGTTAAGCCTGTCGATGAGGGAAAGCACCTCCTCCTCTGTCGCGGTGGCGGGCAGGGTGTGCTTTTCGCTGTAAAAGCCGCAGTCGGCGCAGGCCTTCTCCTTATTGCGGACGTAGATCTGCGACGCGGGATCGTCGCCGACCAGGATAACGGCCAGACCGGGGACGACCCCGCGCGTCTTGAGGCCGTTGACTTCCTCCAGAATACCGGCGCGCAGCTTTTTGGCCGTCGCTTTGCCGTCAATGATGGCTGCCATTTGTACTTCCTCCTTTTTGAATGGGGGTATATTTTTTTGTGATGCGGAAATAAAGCCACAGGCCGCCGGCGGCCAGCAGGGACAAAAGGGCCAGCGCCTGGGAGATGCGGATGCCGGTATGGCCGAGATAAAGGCTGTCGGTGCGCATACCCTCGATGAAAAAGCGGCCCAGGCCGTACCATGCGACGTAGAGAAGGGCGATTTCGCCCTGGAAAGCCCGCTTTTTCCTGGAATAGAAGTGCAGCAGCACAAAGCCCAGCGCGTTCCACAGCGATTCGTATAGGAAGGTGGGGTGGACAGGCGCGCCGCCGTTGATGGACATGCCCCAGGGCAGGCTGGTCTCGCCGCCGAAGGCTTCGGCGTTTACAAAATTGGCCCAGCGGCCGATCGACTGGCCGATGAGCAGGCCGAGCGAGCCCAGGTCAAGGATGCCGAGGGTATTGCATTTGCGCACCCGGCCGAAGACGAACACCGTGATAAAGGCGACGATGACGGCGCCGTAAATGGCGAGGCCGCCTTCCCAGATTTTGACGATATCGCCGGGGTGCTGGCTGTAATAGTCCCACTTGTTGAAGACAAAATAGAGCCGCGCGCCGACAATGGACACGGGCAGGGCGAAAAGCAGCAGGTCGATCAGCTCGTCGCTGCTTGTACCGAACTGGGGGGCGCGGCGCATGACGTAAAGCGCTGCGAGGATAAAGCCGCAGGCGATGATGACGCCGTACCATTTAATGCTGAAATCCAGCGAGCCGATGGAAAAGGACAAGGCTTCGCGATTGAGGGTAAAGACCCGGTCGAAAAGACCGGGAAAGCCGACTGTGTTGGTCATATTGCGGGGAGGGCCCCGTCACATCCTTTCAGGGTGAATATTTCCTATTATATCTGTGCCCGCTGTTTTTTTCAAGGG
>CAJMOV010000010.1 GCA_905215125.1 uncultured bacterium
GTGTTCCGTACGCTTATCCGTCTCCCATCCACCATAGAGTATATTTTAATCCCGATGATTCTGCGGACGACCAGGGTGGCTGAGGAGCTATCCGCTTCCATGACAGTGCGGGGCGTGCGCTTTTCGGGAACAACAGTCAGCTACCGGTCTATTCGGTTTACCGGACAAGATGGTATGCTTTGTATAACGATGCTTGCCATCGTCGGCATCGTCTGGTTATTGGAAAGAAGCGGTGTACTGTGATTGAATTAGACAAACTATCCTTTACATATGAAAACAGCCGTGAGGATGACAGCCAGTTGCGCCACATCAGCCTGCAAGTCAGGAAAGGCGAATTGATTATTCTGGCAGGAACAAGCGGCTGCGGGAAAACCACTTTGACCCGTGTGCTAAACGGGCTTTGCCCGCAGCTTTACCCAGGGAAGCTGAAGGGCGGTTACCGGCTGGATGGGCAGGATGCCTTGAAGATGCCCGTTCACCAGCTTGGAACAATGGTCGGCAGTGTGTTCCAGGACCCACGCAGCCAGTTTTTTACAACAAATACTACGGATGAGATTGTGCTCGGTATGGAGAATATCCCGCTGGAGCGCGCAGTGATGCATGAGCGGGTAAACGCGGTATGTGCGCAAATGAATATTGAGCGGCTGCTGGATCGGCGGATATTCCCGCTATCCAGTGGGGAAAAGCAGCTGATTGCCATCGCGTCGGTCTGTGCCATGGAGCCAAAGGTGCTCGTCATGGATGAACCTTCTGCAAATCTGGACAGCAACGCCATGGTGCGGCTTGGGAATTTGCTTTATCGTCTAAAAGAAGCAGGGCACACCATCATCCTGTCGGAACATCGCTTCCATTATATTCGGGATGCTTTTGACCGGCTTATTATCATGCAAAATGGGGAAATCTCTGCGATTTACAACCGGGATGAAGCATTGTCTCTGTCGGCAGATCAGCTTGCAGACATTGGGCTGCGGTCTTTTGACATGCCGGCTTTTCGTGTGGGAGGCGCTTATCAAGCCGGGACGGAGGATACCCTGCGGACTTCTGGAATATCATGTATGCTGGATGGACGTCAGATTTTAGATGAAGTCTCTTTTTCAGCCCGAAACGGTGGAATTCTTGCCATTGCAGGCCCAAATGGGGCGGGGAAATCCACATTATGCCGGGTGGTTACCGGATTGTACCGGGCTGCGGGCGCCGTCCAAATAGATGGGGAATATCTAAAACGGAAGCGGCGAACCCTGTATTCTTTTTTTGTGCAGCAGGATGCTGATTACCAGCTTTATGCGCCTTCTGTCCTGGACGAGTTCCAGATCGGAAGAAAGGAAACGCCTGCGCTCAAGAAAGCTGCGCTTGCCAGACTGCGGGAGATGGGAATGGATACATATAAAAGCAGGCATCCGGCTTCGCTTTCCGGGGGACAGAAGCAACGGCTGCTTTTGGCGCTTGCCGCGGCAAGCAGCCGGAAGCTCTTGGTTTTCGACGAGCCTACCAGCGGACTGGATGGTTATAATATGCGGTTGACGGTAAGGCTGCTCAAGCAGCTTGCAAGAGAAGGACGGTGCATATTGCTGATTACCCATGATATGGACTTGATTGCTGAAGCCGCCGATTCTGTACTCTACCTGGAGCAAGGGAGAGCGGGATATCATCGAAATATACTGAGGAATCCAACAGGAAAGGGAAGAAAATATATAGGAAGCTGAATGTCGCCGGTGAGGATTAGTGGGGATCATACTGGCTCTTCAAAGGCAGAAAGGCATGGCGCAAAATAAATACGGCCCGGTATGTTGTCGTACCCAGGCCCAAAGGCGAACGCCGGTAGACCCGAAGGCAGCAGAACAGGCTGCAAGCCTCGAGCCCGTGCCGTCGACATTGCGGCAGGTGCTTTGTCGATCCGAAAGAAGGGCTCAAAAGTCCTGTCCCAGTCTTTTTATGAAAAACCGATCCCTGCATTGATAACTATGATAGCGGCCTGCCTGATATCGCATGGGCAAACATGCAGTCAAGGCATTGTGCTTAGCGCAGAAACGCTTTAACTGCTTCTGACAGCAGCTTTACATGGTATCCCCTCGCATATTGCGTCTATCGGGGTGAAAGATTTTTGTAAGGGAAACAGCTTATTCTGCAGCTCAAATCAGCATGTACTAAGCGGCCATACCGTGATATAATCATAAATAAAAAGGAGAGCTGGCTGAAGGGAGGAAGCACATTTGCTGGAGGTCGTATTCGGGGAGAGCGCAGCGGGAAGTATATCTATGGCTATGGGCGCTAAAAGCCGTCTTGGCGGCGCGTTCAGCGTGATTGTAAGCCATAGCAATGGTTATAAACCGACCAAAGAGGAAATCGAAAGGATTCGACAAGAGATGGAGGCGCGTGAGCGCAGCAGATGGGAGCAGGCTGTTCCTCTGCCCGGTAAACGGCAGGATATCATTTGCTTACCCCTTGCGCTCAGCGTAGGCGAGATTGACGAGAATGGAATTGGCCCTAAACGTGAAGCGGCGTTAACACGCCTTATGGCGATGTTTCCAGCTATGGCGGAAAAAGCGGCGAGGGAAACCATACAGAGCGCCCGCGCGGCGATGGACGCTTTGACGCAGAAGGTAAAGGCAGGCGAACCGATTCGCATTTGGAGCAGCAATAACCCGGATGAAGCGTGCGGCCTGTATTGGCTGATGGAAAAGCTGAGCGGTCTCGGTATTGAAAATGCGGACATTACACTGGTCATGCTGCCAGAATTTGAAGAACGGCCCGATGGCACACAGGTTCGGTACAATGCATGGGGAGAGGTAGAGCCGCATCAATGGGGAAGAATGGCAGGATATGGGATAAAACTGTCTCAGAATAGCGTGCAGGCTATGGCTGGACATTGGATGGGGCTGAGAAAAGAAGACGCGCCGCTGCGGGCGGTGCTTAACGGCCGTCTGGTCAGCGCGCCCGAATTTTTGTATGATTCGTTTATTCTCCGTGAGCTGGCTGCCGAGGACAGTGAAATGATGGAAGCAAATGTGATAGGAAACGTATTGGGCAAATATCAGCTGGGCATTGGAGATGCATGGGTGGCCTGGCGTATAGAACGCTTTATACATGACGGTCTGCTACAGCCTGTTACCCAGCCCGATCAGGACGATCCTATCTATCATCGGATCTTGCGTAAATGCAATCAGGTAAGGAAGTAAAGCTGGAAATCTTTATACGTTGATAGGACGCAGCAACCAGAGCAGCCGCCGGTCAGAGCGGCTGCCTTTTTACAAAAGCGTATTTTGGGCAGATTCAGGCATTGCTGAACAAAATGGCGTGCGATATTGGGGCACGACCAGGAAAAAGAGGCAAACGGCCTGAAACGTATTCGCGACGAATATATAAAAAGGTATGCCTTTTTGGAACCAAGGACTGTGGAGACCTTCAAAATGAACGAGCAGGAGCATTGGACAGGCTTTATCCGGCTGTCCGACACTCCTGTTTTTAACTGCTGGCAGCATAAAAGCCAAGTGCAATTCCAAAGGATGCTGTGATATAATAAAGACGGATATAAGCTGTGACGGCAGCTAGAAAGTGAAAGGCGAGATATTTTATGAAGGTAGCACCGCAGGAGATACAGGTACGGGGCGCGAGAGTACATAATTTGAAGAATGTCAGCGTCAATGTTCCGCTTAACAGAATCGTCGGAATTGCCGGCGTTTCGGGCTCGGGAAAATCCTCTCTTGCCCTGGGCGTTTTGTATGCCGAGGGATCACGGCGGTATCTGGAGGCGCTGTCCACCTATACCCGCAGGCGTCTCACTCAGGCGGCAAAAGCCGATGTGGACGATGTGCTGTATGTCCCGGCGGCCTTGGCTCTGCATCAGCGCCCAGGAGTGCCTGGCATCCGCAGCACCTTTGGTACAGGGACTGAATTGTTAAACAGTCTCCGGCTGATGTTTTCGCGATTGTCAAGCCATCTATGCCCCAACGGGCACTATTTGCCCCCAACGCTGGCGGCGGCCGCAGAACAGGAGCTTATCTGCCCGATATGCGGGGCAAAATTTTATGCGCCAGGGGCGGAGGAGCTGGCCTTCAACAGCCAGGGAGCGTGCCGGCTCTGCGGCGGCACAGGCATTGTACGCACGGTAGATCGGACTGCGCTGATCCCCGATCCGTCCTTGAGCATTGACCAAGGAGCGGTGGCACCGTGGAATTCGTTGATGTGGTCGCTAATGACTGAGGTCTGCCGGGAGATGGGCGTCCGTACAGACATACCTTTTCGGGAGCTCACTGAGCAGGAGAAAGACATTGTTTACAACGGACCGGCGGTAAAAAAGCACATTTTTTACCACCCTAAAGGTTCAAACCAAGCCGGAGAGCTGGATTTTACCTATTTTAACGCTGTTTACACGGTAGAAAATGCCTTGGCCAAGGTCAAGGATGAAAAGGGCATGAAACGGGTGGAAAAATTTCTAAAGGAAAGCGTGTGCCCTGATTGCGGAGGTACCCGTCTGTCGCCGGCGGCACGAGCGCCCCGGTTGCGGGGAATAGGTCTGGATCAAGCCTGTGGGATGACCCTAGAGGCGCTTACCCGATGGGTAAGCGGCGTACCGGATACACTTCCCTGCGAGATGCAGCCCATGGCAAAAAGCATCTGCCAATCCTTTCAGTCAGCAGCCCGACGGCTGATGGATTTGGGCTTGGGCTATATCACATTGGATCGTGCGGCTGCAACCTTATCAACAGGGGAGCGGCAGCGGATGCAGCTGGCCCGCGCCGTGCGCAATCGTACAACCGGTGTGCTTTATGTGCTGGACGAGCCTTCTATCGGCCTGCATCCTTCCAATATAGCGGGGTTAGCTGCGGTTATGCACGATCTGATAGCCGATGGCAATACCGTCCTGCTCGTCGACCATGACGTGCAGATCTTGTCTGAAGCGGACTGGCTGATTGAAATGGGGCCCCGGGCCGGCGCCGACGGGGGCAGTGTGATTGCGCAGGGAAGCCTTGCGCAGATCAAGGAGGACCCGGCTTCTCAAATTGGACCGTTCCTTTCTGGCAGGGCTAGAAATGAGGTTAGGAGCCGAGCCGAGCCGGATGCGGTGTTTGAGCACGGTAAAATCCACCTTTCCACAGGCGCCATTCACACCGTCAAGCCGCTGGAAGTCGACATCCCGAAGGGAAGGCTGACTGTGGTGACAGGGGTATCGGGATCTGGTAAGACGACCCTTATTTTGGAAAGCCTGGTACCGGGGCTGGAAAGCGCCATTTCGGGCACGACGCCGCCGGCGCACGTTATTCGTGTTGAAGCCCCTGGAATTGGGCGGGTCAAGCTAATCGACGCGACACCTATCGGCGTCAACGTCCGATCCACTATGGCGACTTATGCCAACGTGCATGATGAGCTTCGCAGAATTTATGCAAAAGCTGCGGACGCCAAGCGCCTGGGATTCAAGGCAGGAGATTTCTCCTATAATACTGGCAGCCTGCGCTGTCCGACGTGCGATGGAACAGGAACAATCAGTCTGGATGTTCAGTTTTTACCCGATGTGGATATTCCATGTCCCGATTGCCGCGGTTCCCGTTACGCTAGGGAAGCAGGTCTTGTAAAATACTTAGGAAAAGAAAGAAGAGCCTATTCTTTGCCTGAGCTGATGGCAATGGACATCAATACAGCGATCGACGCCTGTGAGGGCCTCAAAACTGTCCGCCAGCGGCTGCAGGTGTTACAAAGCCTGGGGCTGGGGTACCTGACGTTAGGGGAAGCGACGCCCAGTCTGTCCGGTGGGGAGGCGCAACGGCTGAAACTGGCCAGTGAAATGGGCAGGGGACAGTCTGATTCGGTTTTCGTCTTTGACGAACCGACAATTGGCCTGCACCCATTGGATGTGCGCACGCTGCTGGAAGTATTTCAGACCTTGATTGAAAACGGCGCAACCGTTGTTGTTATCGAGCACGACCTGGATATCATTCGCAATGCCGACTATGTGATTGACATGGGGCCAGGCGGTGGAGTGCAGGGCGGCAGGATTGTTGCAGCCGGTACTCCGAATGAGATCGCCGGCAATGCCGATAGTGTTACGGGAAAATATCTGTGACAAAGAGATAATATTTGTTCAAAAAAACGTCCAGCTCGGTTGGACAAAAGGGCTAAATTAAAGGAGGCTATTTCGATGAATTTGCTGGAGCAATGTCAAGCTTGGAATGAGAATGACGAATATCAAAAAATTATTGACAGCATTGAAGCGCTGGCGGAAGGGGACAGAAGCCCGGAGCTGGATAGTGAGCTGGCCAGGGCCTATAACAATATTGCCGGCGTGGGGGATAGAGAGCTTTATGAAAAGGCCGTTCATCTGCTGAAACCCCACGAAGCATATTTTGAAGGGGATCATTGTTGGAATTTCCGCATGGCTTACGCCTATTATTATCTGGATCAGGAAGGGCCTGCCCTGCGTTATTTTGAACAGGCGCTGGAAGCGCGCCCTGGCGATGAGGACACAAAGGAATTTATAGACGACTGCCGAAGGCGGCTGTCGCTTCCCCGATTTGAAAAAAACTTCCGGCAAAGAGCACGGGAAGCCTGGGCCTCTTTTTTACAGAGAGAGGAGGAGCTGCGCCGCCTGATGGATTACAAAAATCAGGAGGAAGCGGGAGAAGAGCTCATTGCCGCCTGTGAGCGAATTTTGAGACTGGCGTTTGAAGACATTGCTTTTGAGCTGGGGTTCAACGGGGAGAAATATGAGCTTATTCTGACCCCAGAGGGAGACAGTAGCAAGCTGTTTGAATTGACATATTTTCAGCGACTGGTTCCCCAGTCGCTGCTGGAACGGTGGAACGTCTGGGTGGGGCGTCAGCGTACTGCGGGCTTTGGGCTGCGCTCGTTTGGACTGGAAATTACCGAGAAGGATGTGCAGGTATGGGTTGAGAGGACCGAGGGAGAGCAGATTTCCTTAAGCATGTATTGTGAAAAGATCCTTCCCCTTCTGCGGGAGGAAGAAGGGAAGGCCTGGTGGATGCTGTCAACCCTGACGGATCAAGTGTTGGGCGAAATTGCCGCCATGGCGTTGATTGACAGCTTTGATGTGCTGCAATCACCGAGGGAGCAACCCTCGGTTGCGCTGGCTGAGCTGCCGGAAGCACTGAAAAGCATGGGAGTGAATTTGCAGATTGACAGTACGTCCTTCCTAGAAAACAGCTATCTTGCCTATCAGATGGATCCAAATGAGGATGTAGATGCAGACTGGCGCTTAGACGTTTTTGCTGGGTCGACTCGGTGCCCCGCGCTTGTCAATGACTATTTGAGCGGTGAAAGTAAAACCATGGATGCTTTTCACCAGGATGGAGCTGTGCCGGGGTTTATCTGTTATCCGATGAACGGCTTTACCGGGGAAAACCGGGGGAAAGAGGCAATGGAATTCCGTGATGCGCTGGAAGATGCAATTTTACAACAGGCAGGAGAGGACGCCGTTACATTCCTGGGCGGGGCGTCCGGGCTGTATTGCGGATATTTGGATTTTATCGCTTGGGATTTACCGGCAGTGCTGGATGCGGCCGTCGCCTTTTTTAAAGGCGGCACAGCTGCATGGGCAGGATTTCATACGTTCCGCAGGGATGTGGGTACAGTACGCCTGTTCAGCGGTGGCGAAGATGATACTGTCAGTACGCATGAATAAGGGAGCAATAGAAAGAAAAACGGATATGCGATACAGCCGCTGTTTTGGCGGTTCTGTGCCGCAGATAGGCATAGGCTGTACAGCTTTGGCAGCAGCAAGCCCGATACCTTCGTATCGGGCTTGCTGCTTGCTTTTATACAAATACAGGCGATTACGTTACAGCGCTTATAATATTGACTGCCTGAGTAAAATTCTTCACGGCAGCAAAGATGACATTTTGGTTGCTGACGGCGGCAAAATGCGATTTGGCGCAGGTAATTTTGGCGTCCTCAACACCGCGCAGATCCATTTCCTGCACGCTGCCTTTGGTCTCTGCGACGAAGAGGATATACTCCCCGGAAGTTTTTTGATAAACAAAGGCCCAATCCGGGCTGTATCGCCCGACAGGCGTATGAATGGAAAAGCTGCCGGGCAGCTTGACATAGAAGCGCACATTATCGGTATCCTCCAGCGCTTTGGCAAAATCCATTTCTATGACTGAATCACAAAGAGTGTAATTGTACAGGCTTTTGCCCTTAGGGGCGGCAACGGCGTTGTCGGCCAGCCTGCCGCGACGTCCAGAGGGAGCGAAAAGGCTTAGATCGTAGGTTGATTCCAGCTTGCTGTAGGTAATATTTTGAACAACCTCCAAGGCTTTGCAATTGTTGATGATCTGCGCCGCTTTAAGAAGGAATTCTTCCGGGTTCGTCCGGAACAGGGAAAAGCGCTGGGGCGAAATACCCTTTAGGATAGCGGCGATAGTGACGCGGGTCAGACCCGTTTCCGCTACCAGCTTGCCTATCAGGTCATAGCGTATACTGCTGGATGGCGCAAGGTCAACCAACTGATAGCTGGCGCTGTTGCGGTGAAAAGCGTCGCCGCGTTGGACCTGCTCCCGCGATTCCAGCTTGTCGGCCTGCTCGCCATGCTCCCTCAGCACAGTGATGCGGGAGACCTCCAGCTGTTCGTTCAGCCTACTGACAGCGCGTTCAACCAAGCGCCCGGTATCAAAGGATACAGAAAAACAGGACTTATGCCGGATGCTGTCCCACAGTCCCAGAAAACAGGGGCTTTTGAGCATCGCCTGGTTCAGCTCCACCGTAATATCATTGGCATGCGCATCCTCTGGCTGCAAAGCTCTGGGGTCGAACACCGTGCTCAAGATGCGGATAACAGAGCTAGTGCAGCCGGCTGCTTCTTCGGCAATGACAACTGCCCCCTTTGCTTTGTCCTCAAAATAGCGGTCGGTCAGTATTCCGCGTCTTATATAGCCGCAGGCGATCAGATCTTCATAGATGGCAGCCGCCATTTCCGGAGTAACCCTGATTTCCTCGCCGCGCTCATTGCGCAGCGTTTTGCCCAGGAAAAGTGACGGCTCTACTTTTTGCGGCCGTCCGGCCAGCGCTTCGGCCAAGCCCTCCTGAAGCGCTTCGGCATATTCGCCGAAAGAAAGATCAGTGATAACTGTCAGCTTATTGAGCTTCTGTACATCAGCGCCGAGGACTTCGGCATCCATGCGTTCGCCCCGCTGATTGACACACAGGCGAAGCCCGCGGCCGATTTCCTGCCGGCTGCGGATTTCTGACCGGCTTTGCTTTTTCAGCGTACAGATTTGAAAGACATTGGGGTTGTCCCATCCCTCGCGTAGCGCAGAGTGGGAAAATAGAAACCGGACCGGCTCATCCAGACTGAGCAGACGTTCCTTGTCGCGCATGATGAGCTCATAGGCGTCGGTATCGTCTGAAAGCTGGGTGCGGCTGTCGATTTTTCCTTCAACAAACTGGGGCTTCCTGCCTTTTTTCTTGTCGATAGAAAAATAGCCCTGATGGGTACGGCTTACCTCGATGCTGTCAAGATAGCGTAAATAGCCCTCATCCTGAAGCTCAAGCTGCATCTCGCTGACAACGCTTCTGTATTCTTCTTCAAACATCTGAGCATACAGACCGTTTCGGCCATCCTCACTGCCGCCATCGTAGTCGCGGTATTTTTTAACCTCATCGATGAAAAAGAGAGAAAGGACTTTAATGCCCTGGGGATATAGCTCGCGCTCACGCTGGATATGGGTGCGGATAGTTTCGCGTATTTGTATCCGCCTTTGCAGTTCCAACGCCTGTTTGCGGCCGTGAATCTGCCCGGCATACAACTGGAGGCCGTTCTGAAAAGTAATGGAATTGTCCATTCCGTTGACTGATGTGACGACAAAATGATTGGAATATTCATCCAGCTCGTGAGACAGGAGGAAGAGATCGTCCCCTTCCTTGACAGTGCGCAGGCAGGATTTGACGCCCCCTGCCCCCTTGATATCAAAGCAGAGTCGCGCCTTTGGCTTTTGGGGCTCTGGGTAGACATCTACGCTTTCCAGATAAACAAAGCTGTCCTGCGCGTCGCTGCCCTGCAAAGTGATGCTCAGCGCGGCTATTTTTTTGACTAGATGCAGGTTGTATGCGTCTATGGCGTCCAGCCGATAGATCATGTCGAATTTCTCTTTATGGGTAGCGGAGTAGCGCAGGGTGAAAAGGGGATGGAAACGCTTGAGCCCCTCTTTGGTCTGGCGGCCAACATTCTGCGGCTCGTCAATGATCAAAATGGGATTGGTAGCGGCGATGACGTCTATGGGCTTGCGGGTGCGGAAATTATCGCGTTCGTCGTCGATGATGCGCCGGCTTTTGGTGGAGTTGAAGGCCTGCATGTTGATGATCATTACGCTGATGCAGGCGTCGGATGCAAAGGCGTCAATGTCGCTCAGACGATCGGAGTTATAGATAAAAAACTGTATTTTTTTGCCGTATTCCTCGGCAAAATCATCTTGGGATGCTTTGAAGAATTGGAAAACCCCTTCCCGGACGGCGATGGACGGCACGACGACGATAAATTTGCACCAGCCATAACGCAGGTTCAGCTCATATATGGTTTTCACATAGGTATATGTTTTTCCCGTACCTGTTTCCATTTCGATGGAAAGATTGATACCTGGACCTGCCAGCTCGTCAGAGGGAGGCAGGCCGGTGCGCCGCTGGACGGCCCGCAGGTTTTGCAGAAGCCGTCCCGGCGTCAATGCCGCTGTCAGCGGGCAGTTGCGAAAGGACGTCAAATCGTGCTCCATGGCTGTTTGTGCGTTCATTTCGCTGTCCTGCTCTCGGCGGTACACGGCGTCGCAGTAGGGCTGCCCCTCAAAGACGTCGCATACCGCGGCAGCGGCTTCGGCCTGAAAGGGTTGATATTTAAAATGCAGTTTCATCAAATCACCTTGATTTTTGTGCCGGGCGACAGGCTTTTAAAGATCTCCGTCACGTTGATTTTATCCGGATCGGAAGAAAAGGCGCTGTCGCGGAATGTTGCGCACCTGGGATGACGGGCCGCCATGGCGTGGATGACAGAATGAGGGATGGCCGAATCAAAGCAGGCGACCAGCGCGCCATGGCCGACGTCATGGATAGTACAGCCGTCCACATGGTCGACTGCATGGGGGAGATGAAGCCCTATACCCCAGTCTAGCAGACAGGCATAAAGCAGATCGAGATCGGTGCGGTCAGGTTTGATGTTGGACACCATGCCGTCGAGCATCTGCTGTGTGATAGACTCGGGGTGATAATAGATATCCTCCATATTGCTTTCATCCACACGGAAAACACGGAAGCCGACGTCAAGAGAGGGGAATTCCGCCTTCAGGCTATCCCCTGCGCGACGGATGCGTTCCTTACCAATTTCACAGATATTGCGGTATCCGGCTTTCCACGCCTCTGTCTTTTCATAACCGGGCTCTACCTTGTCGGTCTGTACCATGATAAACCGACGGCCGCCGCCGTCCTGGGCGTTGAGCTGCATGACGGCATGGGCCGTCGTCGCGGATCCGGAGAAAAAATCCAATACGGTGATATCCTTTTTCCCCACCAGGCCAATAAAGTATTGAAGCATATCCAGGTTTTTAGGGTTTTGAAACAGGCCGGTCTGTTCAAACAGCGCATTGAGGGCCGCTGTCCCTTCGCTTGTGGAAAAGTCCAGAATACTGTTGGAATTGGCGTCTGTTACAGCGATATAAACAGCTTTTCCGTCCTGCA
This sequence comes from uncultured bacterium, assembly GCA_905215125.1. Lineage (GTDB taxonomy): Bacteria > Bacillota > Clostridia > Oscillospirales > Butyricicoccaceae > Ventrousia. The sequence continues at coordinate 11,671 of CAJMOV010000010.1, forward strand.
TCTGCACATCGCCCGCGTCAATGAAGGTGCGCCTTCTGACCGTATAGGATCCGGCTTTCCCGGTGATGACGATATCATCCTTTTGGCGGTTGAACCGTTCTAGCTCCCACGTCCAGCAGCCCAGTTTACCGCGCACCTTAGGCGGACGGATAGCGACATACCCCTGAGCCAGCAGGGAAGCGTCGGTGCGGTAGACGGCTTCCTCATCATTGCTTGTCCGCGCCAGCGCATGGTCATAATCGTCAACGGCGTTTTTGTCCTGCGTTTCGGGGTGATAGTAAATGGTGTACCCCAGATTGGGCCGCGCATTGAGGGTGCCACCGTCGCCGCGGGTGGTAATGGGATCGTTGAGGTAATAATATCGGCCGCCTTCCTCGTATACGCTGCGGCATACCTCTTTCTTGCGGGAGAGGGCTGGGGGGATGCTGCTCAGGTCGCTGTGGTAACCCTTTTGATAGATGAGGACATACTCGTGATTTCTCTGGACGTTGGCAGTGTCGTTTTTTGCGTTGCGCTTATTCTGAATGACGGGGCCAAGGCGGTTTTCGCGTCCGAAAACCTCGTCGCATATTTTGGTCAGGTTGCTTTCCTCATTGTCGTCGATGCTGATAAAGATAACGCCGCCCGGCGCAAGCAGATTTTTGGCCAGCAAAAGCCGGGAATAGATCATAGAGCACCAGGCTGAATGAAAGCGGCCGTTTCGCTCGGTATTAACAAACAGCTGATTGCCGCTTTCGTCTAGCGCACCCATTTGCTCGTTTTCCTCCCGCTGGGCACGCTGATATTTATCGGGATAAATACAGTCGCGTCCGGTATTGTAAGGCGGGTCGATGTAGATGACCTGCACGGCTTCGGAATAGCTTTCACGCAGGAGCTTCAGCACTTCCAGGTTGTCGCCTTCGATATACAGGTTTTGGGTGTGATCCCAATCGCGGCTGCCGTATCTGTCGGGACGCAGCGTTTTGGTGATGGGTTGGGCAGCTTCAATTCTGGCGGCTTTTTTGCCCACCCAGGTGAACTCGTAGCGCTCTCCGCCTTCGACGATTTCGCGGGATAAAAGCTGCTTAAGCATTTCAAAGTTGATTCCCTTTTGAATCTGCCCGTTTTCTCCGCGTATTTCAGTGAGGACAGAAGGGAACAGGGCGCCGATTTTTTCAATATTTTCAGACACCAGATCGGATGTTTTAAACTTCATCTTGTCCATGACGCCGCCTCATTTACCGTTTAATGTGCACAGGACAGCCAATGCCCCCAAAATACAGGCATTGGCCAATAACTATCCCATTTTACCTATTATAAGTATAATATTGAATGACCAAAAGTGCAATGGTCTGTTTGCACGCTTTTTAAAAAGTATTCCCCTTGCCACAGACAAAAAAATATGGTATGGTAATTTGGTGGGCAGCCAGCGTTGCCCATCGGGTGGGTACCTACCGTATGCGAGGCTGTTTGCGCATACGGTTTTTTTGTTTTAAAAACAGGGGAGGGAGACAGTGCCGTGAAGGGGCGCAATGATACTGCCGGCATTATGAGGACGCTGATACGCTTCAGCCTGCCGCTTATTTTAAGCGGTATTCTGCAGCAGCTTTACAACTGGGTCGACGCTTTTATCGTCGGCAATGTGGAAGGCGAGCTGGCGTTGGCTGCAATAGGAGCCACGGGGACGATTATCAATTTTTACCTGACGGCCATAACGGGCTTTACATTGGGGCTGACGATTTTGGTCGCGCAAAAATATGGCAGCGGCCAGGTGGATTTTATTCCCAAAGTACTGTCGACGTTTGCGATGCTGTTTGGCGGGCTGTTTCTTCTGCTTTCAGCCCTGGGGATGGGGGCAAGCGGCCCCATGCTGCGCCTCTTGCACACAACGCAGGATACGGTGCACATGGCCGAGCAGTATCTGCGCATCATCTTTGCGGGCGTACCTTTCCTTGCCGTCTATAATGTTTATTCTGCTGCGCTGCGCGGAATTGGAGACACACGAGCGCCGTTTTTTTCCATTCTGCTTTCCTCGGCGGTCAATGTCGTGCTTGACATTGTTTTTGTCGGCGTCCTGCGCTGGAGTGTCAGCGGGGCGGCGGCGGCGACAGTAATTTCCCAGGCGGCGATGACGGTTTTTCTTGTCGTCTATACAACGCGGCGGCATCCTTTTTTGCACTTTCGCATATGCAAAGGATCCTTTGTTCGCACAGCGCTGGTGCAGGGTGCTCACCTGGGCATCCCGCCCATGATTCAGTCCAGCGTCAGCGCTTTCGGTGGCTTGCTGCTGCAAAACTTCATGAACGGCTTCGGCACGCAGACGGTTGCCGCCATAACGACGGCTTATCGTATTGACACCATTATTTTGTTGCCCATTATCAACCTGGGATCGGGTATATCGACAGTCGTTGCGCAGAACCACGGCGCCGGGGAAGAAGGGCGGGCGAGAAGAACGTTCGCCGTTGGCAGTGGTATGATGGCCGTTGTCTCGCTTCTTATGACCTTGCTGGTCATTCCCACGGGGGGATACCTCATCGCCATGTTCGGCGTCGGGCCAGAGGCGACGGAAATCGGCCGCGGCTTTTTCCAGCGCATCGCCAGCTTTTATGTAGTCTATGGCATGGCGACGGCAGTGCGCGGCTATCTGGAAGGGCTGGGCGATGTCATGTATTCCAGCGCAGCGGGAATTGCATCCCTGGTTTTCCGTATAGCGGCGTCTTATGCGTTAGCCAGCTTTTTTGGCAATATGGTCATCGCCTACGCCGAAGCCTTTTCATGGGGGCTTTTGCTTGCGCTCTATCTCTTCAGGCTGCTTTGGAAGCTGCACCGGCAGCGCAAAGGCTTGCACAATTCCTCGGAAAGTGTTACCATGATGGCAAACCACTCTGAACAGGAGAATGAGCCATGAGAAAAAATTTTGGTCCCAAGCCGTATACCTATCCTCAGCCGGTTTTTATCATCGGCACCTACGATGAAAACGGAGTGCCGGACGCCATGAACGCCGCATGGGGCGGCATCAGCGACGATACGCAGATCTCGATTTGTCTCAGCCCTGGCCATAAAACAGTCAAGAATATCCTGGCCCGTAAAGCCTTCACCGTCAGTATGGCTGATGCAGCGCATGTGACCGCCTGCGATTACGTTGGTGTTGAATCGGCCAACCGTGTGCCGGATAAATTTACAAGGGCGGGATTCCATGCTGTGAAATCTGCGTTTGTAGACGCGCCTGTAATTGACGAGCTTGCCATGTGTGTTGAGTGTACCCTCATCAGCTATGATGAAAAGACCTGCCGTCTGGTGGGAGAGATTGTTAACGTCAACGCGGACGAGAGAGTCCTTGATGAGGACGGAAACATTTCCCCGGATAAGCTGGATCCTATTGTATTTGATCCGGTGCACAAAGACTATCTGCGTCTGGGCGAAAAGGTGGGAAAGGCCTTTGCCGACGGCCTAAAGCTGAAATAACAGAAGGGAGCACGCCTGGTAAAGGCGTGCTCCTTTTGTCATATTGCCATGGACACTGTCCCGGTATGCCGGCGGGTCGCAAGCGATTGGGCGCTAAGCGACGCTTTTCAGACCGTTCGCTTCCCTTCAAGCCTATAACAAGGAAATAAAGCCATCTGGCCTTTGAAAAAGGCCAGTCCGTAACAATGTGTTCCCTATCCCCTTAGCCCTATAATAGGGAAGCGCTGCAGGAGACTGTTATATCCCATTTTGCAGCCGTGCTAGGATATCCTTGTCCGCAGGGCAGAAATCATACTGTGGGATTTCATTTGCCGTGATCCAGCGCATGCCGACGTGCTCCAGCTTTTGCGGTTCGCCGCTGACAATTCGAGCGTTAAAAAGGGACAGTCTTACCGTGATATCAGGGTATGTGTGGACGACTTCCATAAAAATATCTCCGACGTGTACTTCGACGTCCAGCTCCTCCCGACATTCACGCACAAGAGCCTGCTGCTTTGTTTCGCCTGGCTCGACCTTGCCGCCGACAAACTCCCATAAAAGCCCCCGCGCCTTGTTTGGCGGACGCTGGCAGATGAGAAAGCGTTCGCCCTGACGGATGAGGGCGGCGACAACCTGTACCGTCATACTTTTCACTCCTTTGTCAGAAAAAACGGGGCGGAGGGCCCTAGGCTTCTAGTCCTGGTCTGCCCAATAACAGACAGCATCCCGTAAAAAACGGGCGCAACCGGATACGGCTTTATCGTAATAACAGGTAAAACGCTTGTCCAGAACATACAGCTCTGCAATTCCACGGTGCCGGGCAGCCTCGTACGGCTGGACGGTCACCGTCAGCCATTGCTGGTGAAGACGGCAGAGCTGCCGCCCTTCGGCACCTTTGGGATCCTTACCTTCACGAACAGCGCCTTCAAGACGGCGCTGAATTTTATCTCCTAGGTCGAGCCATTGCCGATGCTGCTCCGCGCTTAGGCTGAGCACCGCCGTCTGGGCGGCATCAACAGCGTCGCCGCCATACTTTTCTCGGCTTTCGCCGCCGAATACACGGTCGTTTTCCTCAACGATCTGACGTTTGAAAGCGTCGAATTTTTCATTGTCGGACATAATTTCCTTCCTCTCCTGTGCTGATATGGTTTTTTTTACTGAACGGATCAGCCCATCCAGCCGCGCCTTTTCCTTTTCAAGGGCGATAAGATGGCCGCGCAGCGCTTCTGCACGATCAAAGGAAGGGGAATCAAGATACTCCCGAATTTGGGCCAGCCCCACCCCGAGCGCCCGATAATAAAGGATATCCTGTAGCCGATCGACCTCGATGGGGCCGTAATAGCGGTAACCGCTTGGCGCCGTGCGGCGCGGCTTCAGCAAACCGATGCTGTCATACCAGCGTAGGGTGCGGGTGGTCACCCCGGACAGGCGTGACAGCTCTTGAATGGAGTATTCCATAGGATGTCTCCCCTCCTTCTTTTAATATCCTATCAGTTGACGCGGCGTCAAAGTCAAGAGGGGTTTTAAAAATATTTAAAACTCGAAATATTCATGGTAATGCAACGTTTGCAGGAGATTGTCGTCAAGATGTAACTCGCGGCAGATGTCAATGAAGTAATCGTCCGTCATGCTGGCGATGAAATCGGCGGCAATATCATCGACAGGCGCCGTAATGGCCCGAGTCTGGGGATCGCGGTAGACGCTACCCTGAATACCATCGTTGAGATAATGCCGGAAGACGGGGGAGTCAAGGCGGCTCTGCTCAATATCGTCAACCAGATGGTCATACAGCAGGGACATTAAGGGCCGAATCACATCATAATAGGGCTGATTGAGACGCTCGTCTCCATAGATAATGTGATAGTTCTCTGAAATCAAGTCGCGCAGGTCGTCAAAAACCGCTTGATCCATATTGATGGTGGGGGAATTGATGCTGTTTTTGATTAAGTTGACGGCGACATTGGAGATGATTTCGCTGTTGACAGTACCGATTATGCGTTCTTCTTCAAATTTTTGCTGGGTGATCAGCCTGGCACGGTACAAATCCTGCCTGTCCTTACCGGCATAGGCTATCATGTCGCTGATGCGCACGACACACCCTTCCAGCGTATTGGGATGCAGCGATTCATGGGCTTTGGGGCTGACATAACAGCTTTCCAGCAAAGTGTCAAAATCGGCAAATGAGCCCAGAGGAGAGGGCGCGTACTCTCTGCACACCTTTTCGCCGTTATGGGCCAGAATACCGCTGAGCGTTTGCAGCGTCAGGTTGGAATTGAGGATATGGTGGAAGATGCGGACGCTGTGGACGTTGTGATTAAAGTATCGGGGCTTCCTGCCGCGCTTTTGACACCCGCGCTGGTAATTTTCGCTTAAAAACTGTTCGCCTTTATGACCAAAGGGAGTGTGCCCCATATCGTGGCCAAGGGATATTGCTTCGATGAGATCGAGGTTGAGGCGTAATGCGCGTCCGATGGTACGCGCAATTTTGGAGACAAACTGCACATGTAGCGCACGGCGCGTCAGGTCATCGTTGCGATAAAAGGAAAAGACCTGAGTTTTGTCGGCGTAACGGTTGTACAGCGGATTGTGCATGATACAGTCCGCGTCATAGAAATAAGGCGGGCGGATGATAGCGTACCGGGGCAGAGAATCCTGCAGGCGGACGGCGTCGCTGTTATGCGAGGCATACGGAGACAGGCGCTCATCATCCATCTGGTTAACGGCCTGCAAATAGCTTTTTTCCGCTGGAGTAAAGGTGAAATAGTTGGGCATACGGAACCTCCCGGTAAATATATCTATTTTCATTATCTTGATTTTGAGGCCTGCTGTCAACTGTAATGCGATAGAGTATGAAAATTAAGTTGATCCTTTGGCTGGCGTCGTGATAGAATGAAAGCGGGAGGGAAAAAGAATGCCAAAATTACAGTCTGAGGCCTGCTTGCTATGCGGTGCTGAGCTGGAATATTTTACAGATGAAAGGGAAATGCAGTGTGTTTATTGCGGCCGTACTTTTAAAAGCACCACCTGCTGCAAAAACGGACACTATGTTTGTGACGAGTGCCACAGCAAAGACGGAATTGCCGTTATCCTGAGTACATGCCGCAGGACGGAAAGCCGGGATCCTATCGCCATTATGCAGCTTTTGATGGGGCATCCGGCTATCCACATGCACGGGCCGGAGCATCATGTGCTGGTTGGGGCGGCGCTTATCGCCGCCTACTGCAACAGCGGCGGCACGGGAGATCGGGAACAGCTGCTTGAGCTGATGGCGCAGC
>CAJMOV010000011.1 GCA_905215125.1 uncultured bacterium
TTTTGCTGCCGCACGGCGGAGACAGGGTTGTCCTCCATGGTGATGACGGCGCCTGCATGCTCGATTTCGATGGCAGGGGGGTTTTTCGGCGGGTTCTGCATAAGCAGCGGGCGGATACGCGCCTCGTCGCCGACCAACAGGATGCGGACCCCCAGCGTATCGGCGGCCAGCACAGCGCCCTTTACAATTTCTTCCGGGGCGTTGTCGCCCCCCATGGCGTCCAATATAATTTTCATGCGTCTATGTCCTCCTGTATCCGCGGCCGCAGCTCCTCCAACCGTTCAAGCGCGCGCTGCGCGACGGCCAGATACCGCTCGCGCTTGCCGCGCACCCGCTCGGGCAGCGGGGGAAGCAGGCCGAAATTGATGTTCATGGGCTGGAAGTCGCCGCCGCGATATTCGCTGATATGCCCCGCCAGCGCGCCCAGCGCCGTTTCGGGCGGAAAGTCGAAAGGGCTTTCACCCCTGAGCTGCCGCGCCATGGCAATCCCTGCGCACAGGCCGGACGCTGCCGATTCGATGTATCCCTCCACCCCTGTGATCTGTCCGGCGAAGAAAACATCGGGCCGCGCGATTACGCGGTACTGCCGATCCAAAAGCCCCGGCGAGCGCAGGAAGCTGTTTCGGTGCATGACGCCGTAACGCAGAAATTCGGCGTTTTCCAGCCCGGGAATCATGCCGAAGACCCGCTTCTGCTCGGGAAAGCGCAGGTGGGTCTGAAAGCCGACGATGTTGTACATGCTTTTCTGCGCGTTGTCGGCGCGCAGCTGAACGACGGCGTAGGGACGCACCCCCGTTCGCGGGTCGCGCAGGCCGACCGGCTTCATCGGCCCGTAGCGCAGCGTATCCTCCCCCCGGCGGGCCATGACTTCGACCGGCATGCAGCCTTCGAAAACCTTTTTATCCTCAAACCCGTGCACCGGCGCTTCCTCCGCCGTGCGTAGGGCCTGTACGAAGGCGAGATACTGCTCCTTGTCCATAGGGCAGTTGATATAGTCAGCCTCTCCCTTGTCATAGCGGGATGCAAAGTAGGCTTTTTCCATGTCGATGCTGGAAAAGGAGACGATGGGGGCAGCCGCATCATAAAAATGCAGCGGCTCGTCCTGTCCCAGCAGCTTCATGATGCTGCCGGCCAGCCCCCCTTCGGTCAGCGGACCCGATGCGACAATGACCGGCCGCCCGACAGGAATTTCGTCGACCCGCCCGGGCACGACAGTGATGTTGCCCCTGGCCCGCAGAGAATCGGTCACCATCCGGGAAAAGGCTTCGCGGTCGACGGCCAACGCGCCGCCGGCAGGCACGGCGCACCGGTCGGCGCACCGCATGATAAGGGACCCCGCCCGACGCAGCTCTTCCTTGAGCAGGCCGGGCGCTGTGCTCAACGCCGCGCCGCGCAGCGAGTTGGAGCAGACCAGCTCGGCAAACAGCCCGGTGCGATGGGCGGGCGACGTTTCATCGGGGCGCATTTCATGCAGCTCGACGCCAACGCCGCGCAGGCTGAGCTGCCACGCCGCTTCGCTGCCGGCCAGCCCGGCGCCGATGACGATGGCCTTATTCATTTTCCGCCCCCGCCTCAGTCGCTTCAGCCTTTTTTCTCCTGCGTTTCGCAGCCGGTTTTTTCTCCGTCTCGGCGCTTTCCTTTTTTGCCGATGCTTTCTTAGCGGTCGGCTTTTTCGCCGCTGTCTTGGCCGTCTTTTTGGCGATTTTTTTATTGCCGTCTTCGCCGGCAGGCGTCTCAGGCACCTTTTTGGCGCGGGACGTGCCCTTTTTGGGCGTCTCCTCCCCTTCCGCATCCTTTTTGCTCTTGCGCATGGGCAATTCTTCAAAATAGCCGCAGCCCGGCACATGGCAGAGGATCTTCTTTTCCTCCTTGGTGTAATGGCGGTACAGGGTCCCGCCGCACTGCGGGCACTTTTTATTGGTCGGCTTATCCCAGGTCATGAAGGGGCAGGTCGGGTTTTTCTCACAGCCGTAGTAATAAAAGCCGCTTTTGGATTTTTTCTTGAGCAGACGCGCGCCGCAGACAGGACAGGGCGCGCCTGCATCCTCGCTTAGCGGCTTGGTGTTCTTACATTCAGGATACCCCGGACAAGCCAGGAATTTTCCAAAGCGGCCCGATTTAATGACCATTTTACGTCCGCACAGCTCGCAGACGACGTCGCTTTCCTCGTCAGGCACCTTGATGCGCTTTTTCTCCAGGTCAATTTCCGCCTGGTTGAGCTCGGCGGCAAAGCCGTCGTAAAACTGACTGAGCATACTGCGGTAGTTGACCTCGCCGCTTTCGACGCCATCCAGCTTATCTTCCATATTGGCAGTAAAGCGCACGTCGACGATATCGTGAAACTTGTCGATCATCAGCCCGGTTACCGCTTCACCCAGCGCTGTCGGGCGCAGGGCCTTGCCTTCCTTGACGACGTATTCGCGGTTTAACACGACCGAAATGGTCGGCGCGTAGGTGCTCGGGCGGCCGATACCCTTTTCCTCCATCGTTTTGATAAGGGATGCTTCGGTATAGCGCGGGGGCGGCTGAGTAAAATGCTGGCGCGGGTCGGTGGCGATGTGCTCGGGCATATCGCCTTCCTTCAGCGCGGGCAGCATGGCGCCGTCCGCGCCGGATGAAGAATCATCGTCGGTACCTTCCTCATACAGGGCGAGGAAGCCGGGGAAAGCGATGGTCTGCCCCGTGGCGCGGAAAATATAGCCGGCGCACTCAATATCGGCCGAGGTGGTGTCCAGCACCGCCTCCGCCATCTGCGACGCGATGAATCGCGACCAGATAAGGCGGTACAGCTTATACTGATCGGGCGTCAGGCTTTTGCGGATGCTGTCAGGGTCGAGGGATGGGTTGGCAGGCCGGATGGCTTCATGCGCGTCCTGCGCCCCCTTTTTAGTGCGGAAAACGCGGGCCTTGGCCGGGCGGTACTGTTCGCCGAAGCGCTCGCCGATGTAGCTGCGCGCCTGGGCAAGCGCCTCGTCGGAGATGCGCAGGGAGTCGGTGCGCATGTAAGTGATAAGGCCCGTCAGCCCCATGCCGGCGATTTCGACGCCCTCATACAATTCCTGCGCGACGGCCATGGTGCGCCGCGCCGTCATGGACAGCTTCCGGCTTGCCTCCTGCTGGAGGGTGGAGGTGATGAAGGGCGGGGCGGGCTGCCGTTTTTTCTTGGCCTTTTTGACGGCGGAAACGGTGTAGCCTTTGCCTTCAATGGCGTCTAGGACGACGTTCGTTTCCTGCTCGTTGTGCAGCTCGATTTTTCCCTTCCCGTCCCCGTGCAGATGGGCGGGGAACTGCTTGCCGTCCGACGCCAGCGTGACGTCGACGCTCCAATACTCCTCCGGCTTAAAGGCGCGGATCTCCTTCTCCCGGTCGACGACAAGGCGGGTGACGACCGACTGCACGCGGCCGGCTGACAGGCCGGATCGTACCTTACGCCACAGGAAGGGAGACAGCTTGTAGCCGACAATGCGATCGAGGATGCGCCGCGCCTGCTGGGCGTCGACCAGGTTCATATCCAGCTCGCGCGGGGCGGCCACCGCTTCTGTCACCGCCTTTTTTGTGATCTCGTTGAAGGTGATACGCATGGTCTTGTCCTTAGGCAGATCCAGAAGCTGCTGCAAATGCCAGGAAATCGCTTCGCCCTCGCGATCCGGGTCGGTCGCCAGGTAGACGCATTCGGCGCTGTCGGCCGCTTTTTTCAGATCGCGGATGGTTTTATCCTTGCCTTCAATGGGGATGTACCGGACGTCAAAATTGTGCTCGATGTCCACGCCCAGCTCTTTTTTTGGCAGGTCGCGAAGATGGCCCATGGACGCCTGCACCTCGTATCCGGGGCCAAGATATTTTGTAATGGTTTTCGCCTTGGCGGGCGATTCCACAATGAGTAGCTTAGACATAATTCCTCCCAGTATCTCAAGCGTTGCGTTCAAAAATCTTTCCCGGCAGCTGACGCACCAGACCGCCGATCTCCAAAAACGTCAGGGCCTGCAGAACGCGCGGCGCCGGCAAGCCGCTTTTTTCGATGATGTCGTCCACCTGCATCCGTCCCCGCAGGGCGGACAGGACACTTTTTTCATCCTCCGGCAAGCCTTCGGGCGGGTCGTCCAGATAGGCGGAAGCGACGCTCTGCGCCGCATCCTGCGGCGGCTGCTTTTTTCGCCGCTGCAGCGCCGAACCCTTTCTTTCAGGCTGCCGCTCGGGCGGGTGGAAGCCCAGACTCTCCCACCGGTCGGCGTAGGCGTCCAGAACGTTCTGAGCCGACATGACAAGCTGGGCGTTCGACGCCGCTATCAGCTCGTTGGCCCCCTCTGAAGTCGGGGAATCGACAGCGCCGGGGACGGCAAAGACGTCCCGCCCCTGGTCGAGGGCCTGGTTGACGGTGTGCACGGTTCCGCTTTTCCGTCCCGCCTCACAGACGACGACGCCCAGGCTCAACCCGCTGATGATGCGGTTGCGCCGGGGAAAATCGCTGCGGGTGTACGGCCGCCCCGGCGGGTATTCGCTGACAACAGCGCCCCCGTCGCGGATATCCCGCATCAGCGGGGCGTTGAAGGTGGGAAAGCACCGGTCGATAGGGGTGCCGAACACAGCAACCGTCGGGCTACCGCCCTGAAGCGCGCCGCGGTGGGCGGCGGAATCGCACCCTTCGGCCATGCCGGATACGACGATTGCCCCGGCGCTTGACAGACCATACCCCATCCGCTCGGCGACGACAAGACCGTAAGCGCTGGCTTTTCTCTTGCCGATAACGGCAATGGCCGGCCGGGCGGTAAAATCCGGCCAACGGCCCTGCACATACAGTATGGCGGGCGGATCGGGAATGTTCCGAAGCCTGTCGGGGTATTCCGGGGCGTAAAACGGGATGAGCTGCACCTGAAGCGCCGCGCACATCCGGGCGATTTCCTGCGCGCGGCGCAGGGATTTGATGGCAAAGCGCTTCTGTTCGCTTTCGGACAGGCTGCAAAGCTCGGCAGCCCTGCGGACAGGCAGATGGTAAATCTCCTCGCAGGAGGAGCATCCGTGCAGCAGTATTCCCTGCCGGCTTGGGGCGAGGCGGGCGTTTTCCGCCAGCCAGATGGCAAACAGCGCCTGTTCCACGCGCTTTCCTCCCTCCCATTTTATATACGAGCCCGCTTCATCTCCCACAGGAAGATGGCGGCCGCAACCGCGGCGTTAAGCGATTCTGCCCCGCTGATGGGGATGACGACGGCGCTATCGCACAGCGCAAGCGTCTCCGGCCGCAGCCCGTGCGCTTCGCTGCCGATCAGGACGGCGGCATGCGCAAGGTCGACCTCGCCGATGCTTTTCGCCCCCGGTGTCAGCGCCGCGCCGTACAGGGGTATGCCCTGGGCGCGCGTCCATTGCCGCAGCTCAAGCGACGTCACAGCACAGGTGCGCACGCGGAAAATCGACCCCATGCTTGCGCGTACCGCCTTGGGCGAATAGCGGTCGACGCAGCTGCCGCACAGCGCTACCCGGCAAAGCCCCAGCGCTTCCGCCGTGCGCAGCACGGTGCCCAGGTTTCCCGGATCGCGCAGATCCTCCGCGGCAATCAGCTGCCGCCCCTGCAGCCCCTCATCCGGCGGGATGGCGCACAGAAAAACGGGCCCCCGCGGCGTCTCCACATCGGAAAGGCGGGACAGCACCTGCGGCGTGACTTCAAACGCGCGGGGCCGCAGACTTTCCGGCAGCCCTTCCGCCTGCTGAGGCAGGGCGTAGACCTCGCGGATATCGGCCCCGGCAGCCATGGCTTCGGCCAGTATGGTAGGACCCTCGCAGACAAAACCCCCTTCCTCCCGCCGGGCGGAAGCGCTGGTCAAAATTCGCGCTATTCTCTTGACGCGGGGGTTGTCGCGGCTTTCTATCCTCATCATTCCAGCCTGCCTATGTCCTGATTTGCGCCGATGACGACCAGAATATCACCCATGCGCACAACGTAGTCGGGCGAGGGGACCACAGACAGCGTGCGCCCGTCTCCCCCCTTGACGACCAGGATGTTAATGCCCAGCCGGGCGCGCACGTCCAGCTGGCGGATGCTTTTGCCGTCCCAGCTGCGCGGGACGCTCATCTCGATTATACTGTATTCGTCTGAGATCTCAATATAGTCGACGAGATTATTGGAGGAAATGACATGGGCAAGACGTCCGCCCATTTCCGCTTCGGGGAAAACCACTTTGTCTGCCCCTATTTTTTCCAGCACGCGGGTGTGCAGCTCATCCCTGCCTTTAGCGATGACGGTACGCACCCCCGCCTCCTTGAGCAGCAGTGTGGTCAGGATGTTGTCCTGCGTTTCACTGGAGAAGGCGACGACGGCGCAGTCAAAGTTGCGCGCGCCGACAGAGCGCAGCACCTGCTCATCCCTCGCGTCGGCCACGACGGCATGGGTGACAGTATCGGCAATGCGATTTACATTGTCGGGATTTTTATCAATGGCAAGGACCTCATGCCCCAGCCGAAACAGCTCCGTGGCCAGGGCGCGGCCAAAACGGCCCAGGCCGATAATGACAAAGGATTTCACATCCGACCTCCTATCCTATCATAATTTTGCCCTCCGGCAAGGTAATTTTATCTTCGCCGGGATGGCGGAACAGCGCAGCGAGGCCGATGGTCATGACGCCGACGCGCCCCAAAAACATCAGGCAGACAAGCACCAGCTGAGATAAAGCCGAAAGGTGCGGCGTGACGCCGGTGCTCAGCCCTACGGTTGCAAAGCCCGACGCACATTCAAACAGCGCCACGTCAAAGGGAAGAGCGTCAAAAATGGCGACGGCAAAGCTGCCGCAGATGACGACAGAGATACCGACGACAAAAACTGACAGCGCGTCCGCCACCGCCTTCTGTGAAATGGCGCGGCCGAAGGCGCTGGCATGCGTTTTCCCGCGGAAGGAGGCAAAGGCCGTCAAGATAAGCACTGCAATCGTCGTTGTCTTGACACCGCCGGCCGTCGAGCCGGGCGAGCCGCCAATAAACATAAGGATGATGGTCAGCGCACGGGACGCAGCCGTCAGGTTTCCCTGTCCCATCTGGTCAAACCCCGCCGTGCGGACCGACGCCGACTGAAATATCCCCGCCATGACGCGGCTGAATACGCTTTCATCCCCGAGTGTCCTGGGGTTTTGCCACTCCAGCAGGCAAAAGCCGACGGCGCCGACAACAAGCAGGATAACCGTTGTGGCCAAAACCAGGTGGGTGTGCAGGCGCAGCCTGCCATTGGGCGTGCGGCGCACGATATCGGCCCAGACGTAGAAGCCCAGGCCGCCGATGATGATGAGCAGGCTGACCGTCAGCGTGACGGCAGGGTCGCCCAGATAAGCGGACAGGCTGCTGTATGCGCCGCCGCTGCCCATCAGATCGAACCCTGCGTTGCAGAAAGCGGAAACCGATGTCCATACCCCGCGGACAATGCCGCCGCGCAGCCCAAAATCGCGTGCAAAGCGGATGGACAGGATAACAGCCCCCGCCGCTTCAACGGCAAAGGTACCCAGAAGGATACCGCGCGCCAGGCGCACCACGCCGGATAAGTCGTCGACATTGAGCGACTTTCCTATCAGCAGCCGTTCGCGCATGGTGATGCGCCGTCCGACCAGGAAGGAAAAGCCGGCCGCCACCATCATAAAGCCCAGGCCGCCCGCCTGAATCAGCGCCAGGATAACGGCCTGCCCTGCAGGACTCCAGAACAGCCAGGTATCCTCGACGACAAGCCCCGTGACGCAGGTGGCCGACGTCGAGGTAAACAGCGCCGTCATCAGCCCGGCGCTCTGCCCTGTGCGGGTGGCAAAGGGCATGGCGAGCAGGATGGTGCCCAGCAGAATAAGCGCGGAAAATCCCAGCGTGATGACGCGTACAGGATGATATGGTTTTTTGCGTTTCAGCAGGCGCTGCACCGCCTCCCCCCTCCCTGATTAACATGACAACAGACCCAGCCCGTTTGGGCAGGGCCTGTCGGTAAGGTCATTCCTGCGGCTTCATCGTGGGGAAGAGCAAAACGTCGCGAATAGAGGCGCTGTTTGTCAGAATCATGACCAAACGGTCGACGCCGATTCCGCAGCCGCCCGTAGGGGGCAGGCCATACTCCAGCGCGGTGAGGAAATCCTCGTCCATCTCGCTGGCCTCGGCGTCACCCATGGCGCGCAGGCGCATCTGGTTTTCAAAGCGCTGGCGCTGGTCGATGGGATCGTTAAGCTCGGAGAAGGCGTTGGCCATCTCCCAGCCGTTTATGAACAACTCGAAGCGCTGGGTCAGCTCGGGGTTCTCCGGGTCTTTTTTTGCCAGGGGCGAAATCTCAATCGGGTGCGAGATAATAAAGGTCGGCTGAATCAGCTTGTCCTCGCAGAACTCCTCAAACAGCAGCGATAGGATGTCGCCTTTGCCATGCTTGGGCTCGACCTTGATGTGGTGTTTTTCAGCAAGAGCCTTGGCTTCCTCAAAGGTCTTGACGGCGTCAAAATCAATGCCGGAATACTTTTTCAGCGCCTGCGTCATGGTCAACCGCTCAAAGGGCTTGCCAAAATCCAGCATGTGCTCGCCATAGGGCAGCGTGGTTCCCCCCGTCACCTTGACGGCCAAGTGGCGGAACAGCGACTCGGTAAGGTCCATCATACCGTAAATATCAGTATACGCCTCGTATAATTCAATCGTAGTAAACTCTGGGTTATGGCGAGTGTCCATACCTTCGTTGCGGAAAATGCGGCCGATTTCATAGACCTTCTCAAACCCGCCGACGATGAGTCGCTTGAGGTGCAGCTCAGTCGCGATACGCAGATAAAGATCCATGTTAAGAGCGTTGTGGTGGGTGCTGAAGGGGCGCGCTGTGGCCCCGCCCTGCACGGTGTTGAGCACAGGGGTCTCCACCTCAATGAAGCCGCGGCCGTCCATAAAAGCGCGGATTTCACGGATGGCAGCGCTGCGCTTAACAAAGGTATCGCGCACCTCGGGGTTGACGATGAGATCGACATACCTCTGGCGGTAACGGGTGTCGACGTCGCGCAGGCCGTGGTACTTCTCAGGCAGGGGGAGCAGGGACTTGCTCAGCAGGACGATCTCCTGCACATGGATGGAGATCTCGCCGCGGCGGGTGCGGAAAACGTAGCCCTTGCAGCCGACAATGTCGCCAATGTCGAATTTTTTAAAGCGTTCATATCCTTCGGCGCCCAGCTCGTCCACCTTGACGTACAGCTGGATACGTCCGTCCTGATCCTGCAAATCGCAGAAGGACGCCTTGCCCATGTCCCGCTTGGACATGATGCGCCCGGCGAGAGAAACGGTCTGATTCTCCATTGTCTCAAAGTTTTCCGTTATGTCGCGGCTGTGGTGGGTCCGCTCATAGCGCACCTCGCGGAAGGGATCCCGGCCCTCCTGCTGAAGGCGGGCCAGCTTTTCCCGGCGCACTTGCAGGATTTCGCGCAGTTCTTCGGCCGACTGCTCTTCCTGCACGGCAGCCGGGTTTTCTCTCTCTTGGCTCATTACGCTTTCTCCCTACTTGGATATTTCAACAATCTTGCACTTGCTTTCGCCTGCGGGCGCTTCTATGACGGCCACTTCCCCGACGCGCTTGCCGATGATGGCGCGGCCGATGGGCGATTCGTCCGAAATACGGCCCAGGACAGGGTTCGCTTCCTGCGAGCCGACGATCTGGTATTCTTCGATAAAGCCGTCGTCCAGAAATTCCACTTTGACGCGGACGCCGGGCGAAACCTCCTGTGTGGACAGATCATCCTCGCTGATGATAATACAGTTGCTCAGGACGTTTTCCAGCTCGGCAATGCGGGAATAAAGCTTTCCCTGCTCGTTTTTGGCCTCGTCATATTCGCTGTTTTCTGAAAGGTCGCCGAAGGAACGGGCCTCCTTAATGAGATCGGCGACTTCCTTTTCCCTGACCGTTTTCAGATGCTCCAGCTCCTGCCGAAGCTCCTCCAGACGCTCACGGGTCAGTTTAAACTGCTTCTGCATAGTATCCTCCCTGGCGGCCTACCGCCGCCAAAATGTATATTAGTCCCTATTATAGGGTTGGCAATCGGCTCTGTCAAGCCCGCTTTCGGGATCGACGAGCAGCGTCAGCTCGCCCCGCGTCAAACCGCCGCACAGGTAAAGGGCGGCGACAAAGTCTCCCCGCGGCACGCCCGGCGGCTTTTGCGCCAGGATTTCCGGTGCGCAGGAAAGCTGAAAAGAGCATGTGCTTCCCTCTGCCTCAAGCGGTTCGTCCGTCAGGCTGCACAACACCCGGTAATTCCCCGGCAGGGTCTGCGGACGATCAAAGACCAGCGCAGCGTCCGCGCCGTCGGCCTGCAGCACCTGTTCGGCAATTCCATAGTCCTCGTACAGCCTTCGGGTCAGTATGGGGGCAGGGACACGGCTTGCGACACGCACATAGCGCACCCGTCTTGCCAGCTCGAAGGCCGCTGTCTGCACGTCCCGTCCCGCCCGGTCGGCGATAAGGGTAACGCCCGCTTCTTCCGGCTGCACGCCGACGGCTTGCAGGGCGAGCAGACAGGCATCGGCCGCGCAGGCCTGCAGTGCCGGCTTCTGACGGATAGGCGCGATACCGGCGCGAAGCGCCTCTTCCTCCGCCTGTCGGGGGACGACTGCGCGGTGCACGCCACGCAGCCGCATCAGGCTCATGCACTGCTCGATCCGTCTGCGGGCAAATCTGTCGCCCGCACGCGGGGGGAGAGTCAGCGATACCTTCAGAAATCCGGTCATGCCGACGGTGCCCGCTTCGCCCTGAATAGCGGCGCGGCGGCACCGCCGCACCCTGATTGCCTCCCACAGTCCGGCCGGCTTTCCTTTTTCAATGGTCAATATCCCGAACATTACTCACCGCCGCCTTGTCTCATAAGATGTGTACTCCCATGCTTATGCGCGGCGCGGCGCGAACAGAACAACCGCCCTGCAAGGGGCCGTTTCCCGGCTTTCCCTGCGGGGCGTTTGCAGATATTGTTTACCCGCAGATGCGGGCTTATGCGGCTGGCTCGTTTTCAGCCGTAGTGCTTTCATCGCCTCCGTCCCCCTGGGTGAGGGCGGCAATGGCTGCCTGCAGCTGGACGTCCTGCTCGTTGGTCAGCTGATAGAAGTTATATAAATCTTCGTCCGACATAACGACCTCTATATCAGGCGTGACGCCGACGCCGGCCAGACTGACCCCTTTGGGGGTGTAGTACTTAGCTGTAGACAGGTTGATGCTCGAGCCGTCCTCCAGAAGGATGAGGTTCTGTGCATAGCCCTTTCCGCCGGTGTGCTCTCCCACAACGGTGGCGACGCCATATTCCTGCAGCGCGGCGGCGAAAAATTCTGCGGCTGAGACGGAATAGGCATTTGTGATAACGGCCATGGGCATTTCGATGCAGTCCGCGTCCGATTTAAAGCTCTGGCTTTTTCCGTCCTTATAGCTCATGCTGATGACGGTGCCTTCCGGCAGAAGCCTGTCCAACATATTGTACATGACGTCGACATAGCCGCCAGGGTTGAAGCGCACGTCAAAGATGAGCGACGTCGCCCCCTGCGCAAGCAGCTCGTCCAGCTTTTCAGAAAACTCGACGTCGACGTTGGTCTCAAAGCCCCATATGGTCAAAAGGCCGATGTTGCCGGGCAGCATTTCAGCGTCGACCTGCTCGTTGTAAACCTCGGCGCGCGTGACGGTAAAATCCAGGCTTTCCGTGCCGCGCTGCACAGTGATAACAACGCTTGTCCCCGCCTCGCCGCGCACGGCGGCCAGCATATCGTCATAGCTTGCAAAGTCGGAGACCGGCGTACCGTCGACGGCCGTCATGACGTCAAAGGGTTGGATTCCGGCGTTTGCTGCCGGGCCGCCCTGCGTGACGGAGATAATTTCATAAGGGTTTTCCTCGGCAGAGGAGACGGTGACGCCGATGCCGACATAGCTGTTTTCATCCTCGGCCATCAGGGTCTCCGTTTGCTCGGCGCTGTAATAGGACGACCAGCGATCTCCCAGCGCGTCGATATAGCCGGCGACGGCGCCGTCAAGCAGCTCCTGCTCATCGTACTCGCCGACGAAGTATTCGTCCACATAGTCGGCGACATCCTTGAGCTTTTTATACCGCGCCTCCAGCTCCTGCACATTGCTCAGACGCATGCTGTAATATTCGGCCGACAGGAAAAATGTGATGTTGAACGTCGCCACCACGGCGAGGAAAAGCAGCATGAGCAGTGTGCCCAGGCCAATGGCTTTCTTTTTCTTCATGCAAAAACTCCTTGGTCAGCGGCGGGCTTGCAAAGCATTTGCAGGCGGCGCGTTTTATTGCTTGGTAAACTGTGTCATCGGGTCGATGGTGCTGCCGTTTTTGATGATTTCAAAATGCAGGTGCGGGCCGGTAGAATAGCCCGTCGATCCGACATATCCGATGACGTCCCCCTGGGCGACGGTGTCCCCTTTGGAAACAGCGCGCTTGTCCATATGGGCGTAAAGCGTCGACACGCCGCCGCCGTGGTTGATGACGACATAGTTGCCATAGGCTGCGCTGTACGTCGATGTGATAACCGTTCCGCCGTTGGCGGCGTAGATATTGGTGCCGCGCGAGGCGCGCAGGTCGACGCCGGTGTGCAGCTTGTACTTACCGGTGATCGGATGGGTGCGCATGCCGTAGGGGCAGGTAATGGTCGTGTTGGACGCGGGCAGCGGCCAGCTGAAGGTGCCGCCGACGTAAGTCGTCGTCGACGCAAGCTCGGCCACCATGCGCTTGATCTCCGCGTTAATGCGATCCTCTTCCTCCTCAATTTCCGAGAAGGCTTCCTTGACGTCTTCCTCCGCACTTTCAAGGGCGATCATCTTCTCCGCCTGGTTGGCCCGGTCGACGTCGAGCTGGTGCTTGCTCTCACGCAGGGTGGTGCGCAGCTCCTCCTGTTCGGCCTTGTCCTGCTCGAGGGCCTCCTTCTGCTCTGCTATCTGCTCCTTGATGGCACGCAGGTTCTCAAATTGCTCCTTGTCGTACAGAGAAAGCTGGCTGACGATTTCATACTTATTGAGAAAGTCGGCAAAGTCGTCAGCCGACAGCAGGATTTCCAGGTAAGTCATATTGCCGTTTTCATACATGAGGCGGATGCGCTGGCGCATCTTTTCATACTGCTCGTCCTGCTCGCGCTGGGACTGCTCCAGCTCGTCCTCCTTCGCTGTGATAAGGGCGGCCAGCTCATCGATGAGCTGGGTCTGCACGTCAATTTCCGCAACGGCGGCGGCGATTTGCTGATCCAGCGCGGTGATCTGGGCGCGCAAAGCCGTCTTGTCGGCCGTCAGATCCTTGAGCTCGGCTTCAATCTCCTTTTTTTCTGCGCTGATCTCGCTCAGCTCGTCGCGCAGGGCGTTGACTGAGCTTTGCGACGCGGCGGCGCTGATGGGAAGGACGCTGTAAATCAGCGAAAAAATCATCAGCCCCGCCAAAACAGCGGCGATGGCGCCGGCTCCCATGCGGGCCAGGCGGGTGCGCTTATCCCCGCGTCTCTGCGCGGGCTTGCGCTGCGGCTTTGCGGCGCTTTGCATTTGTCTGCTCATATTCTCTCCTCGCTTTGCACAGTTAAACCTTCAGGAACTTGCGGATGGTCAGCAGGCTGCCCCCGACGCCGAGCACAAGGCCGGCCAGGGCCAGGATGCCCAGCATAGGCAGGGCGAAAATGTCAAAGGGCACCATATCAAAAATGCCCGTGCCCTCCATCAGCCCCGTCGTAATGTATTTATAGACGCCCCATTCGGCGAAGAAGGCGACGATAGCCGCCATCATGCCCAACGACACGCCCTCGATGACAAAGGGGGCGCGGATAAACCCGTTGGTCGCGCCGACCATTTTCATGATGCTAATTTCCTCGCGCCGCGCGAACATGGCCAGCTTGACGGTGTTTGCGATGATGAACACCGATACGGCCCCCAGCAGGCCAATGAGCGTGTAGGACACGGCGTTAACCACGCGGCGCAGCTGGATCAGCCGGTCAGAGATGTCCTTTTGGCTGTTGCTGTCGGCAATGCCGGTGATGGCCTCCAGCTCGGACACCGTCTGCTCGTGCAGCGAAACATCCTTCATCACGACGCGGTAACCGTCGCGCAGAGGGTTGTCGTCGCGCAGATCTTCCATAATTTCGGCGTCCTCGCCCAAATCCTCCAGGTAGTTGTCAAACGCTTCTTCCTTGCTGACAAAAATGACTTCCTGCACGTTTTCTATGGACAATATCTGGTTTTTCAACGCAAGCGCCTGCTCGCGCGTGTAGGTTTCGTCAATGTAGACGACAATTTCGTTCTGCGATTCCAGCCCGCCTATCATCTGGTCGATATTATAGGCGATCAGGCAGAAGGTGCCGGTGATCAGCAGGCAGGCGGCAATAACCGTGACGGCGGCAAAGGACATAAAGCCGTGCGACACGATGTTGTGAAAGCCTTCTTTGAAAAAATATTTAATGCTGAATTTGCCCATCGTTGTAATACCCGCCCATCTTATCGCTGATGACAATGCCGCCGTCGATAGCGACCACCCGTTTTTCAAACTGATCGACCAGTTCCCGTTCGTGCGTGACGACGACGACCGTCGTGCCCAGCGCGTTGATTTTATCCAGCAGCATCATCAGCTCGAGCGAGCGCGCCGGGTCAAGGTTGCCCGTCGGTTCGTCGGCAATGATCATGGTTGGGTTGTTGACTAGCGCGCGGGCGATGGCGACACGCTGTTGCTCGCCGCCGGAAAGCTCGCCGGGCAGCCTGCGCGATTTGTGCAGCAGGCCGACAAGATCCAAAACGTAGGGCACCCGTTTTTTGATGACGCGCTGCGGCGCGCCGACCGCCCGCATGACAAAGGCGACATTTTCATAAACGCTTTTATTGTCAATCAGCCGGAAATCCTGAAAAACGACGCCGATCGTGCGGCGCAGGTAAGGAATTTCCCTTTGACGGATGGTGCCGATATTGAAGCCGTTGACCGATACCCGGCCCGACGTGGGCCGTACCTCGGCCGCCAGCATTTTGATGATGGTGGATTTGCCGGAACCGGAAGGGCCGACGATAAAGACGAACTCACCGTCCTCAATCGTCAGCGTTACCCCCTTGAGGGCCTTGGTGCCGTTGTTATACGTCTTATATGTATCGAGCAGCTTGACCATAAAATGCTTTGCCTCCAGATCTTGTGGGGCTGCCGACCGCCGCTTTGTCTTCGCGGGGCGGGCCCGGGCCAAAAAGCCGTCTGCCCGCCATCAGCGCGCCCATTTTATCAGCCAGCCGGACGAAACGCCGGGAAACGCCGGAAGAGCCGCCCGTTCTGCGGCTCCCCCGGAGAGGAAATATTCACGAGAAGCTCTCGCGCGATTTGAGGTACTTTTTGACCATGAGCGCCACCTTCAGCACAATGGCGTTGTCAAACTCGCGCAGGTCCAGGCCGGTGATCTTTTTGATCTTCTCCAGGCGGTAGACCAGGGTGTTGCGGTGAACGAACAGCTTGCGCGACGTCTCTGAGACGTTCAGGTTGTTTTCAAAAAACTTCTGGATGGTAAACAGCGTCTCCTCGTCCAGCGATTCAATGGATCCCTTGCGGAAAACCTCGGACAGGAACATCTCACACAGCGTTGTCGGCAGCTGATAGATGAGCCTGCCGATGCCAAGGTTTTCGAAATTCATAATGGTCAGATCCTCGTCGAAAACGTGGCCGATGTCAACGGCGATCTGCGCTTCCTTGAAGGAACGCGCAATGTCCTTAAGCTGGTTTGCCACAGCGCCGATGCCGATGACGTGCCCCAGCTCAAGCTCTTCGGTCAGCGCGGCGTCGATTTGCTTTGCAATGCGCTCGATTTCCTTAGACTCGGTGTTCTTCAGCTCCTTGACCAGCACCACCTCGTTTTCATTGACGGTGATGGCAAAGTCCTTCTGCCGGTCGGGGAAAAGGCGCTGAATAACCTCAATGACGGCGGCGTCCTGCCGTTCGTCCATGCGCACAAGGTAAACGACGCGCTTTGCTTCGCTGCTGAAGTTCATCTCGCGCGATTTGATATAGATATCCCCGGGCAGGATGTTATCCAGAATAATCTTTTTAATGAACGTCACCTTGTCATGCTTCTCATCATATAACGACTGGCTGTTACTGATGGCGACGGCGGTGACGGCGCAAACCATGGCGGCGGCTTCCCCCCGCTGGCTGGCGAATACGGCGTATTCCGACCCGCTCTCGTACCCGTCGAGCAGATGGAAGGAATAGCCCCCCAGCTCTGCCTCTTCCAGGCCGGACGCGAAAAACTCTCCCGCCGCTTCAATGTTCTCACCGATGAATCGCAGCTCTGTACAGGACACGATATTGCCCGCCGAATCAACGACGCCCAGCATAAAGGAAACCTTGCTCTTGATTTCGAGCAGGATGCTCTGGAACAGTCTTGCTGCCAATCTTCATCACCCCTTTGTTTATTTTAAATAAAAGGCCAAAACGCACTATGTCTAGTTTAATGTATTTTTTCTCTTTTTTCAACAAGTTTTTGCAAAGAAAAAAGTGAATTTTATCAAAACAGATCTGTCAGCCTGTACAAATCCTCCCGCTCCTGGGCAGAAAGCGGTCGAATTTCGCCGATTTTCAGCGAATTATCGAGCTTTAGCGTGCCGATTTTCAACCTTTTCAGGCTGATAACCTTTTTCCCTCGCGCCTGGAACATTCGCTTGACCTGGTGGAATTTCCCTTCAAAAACAACCACCTCGCAGGCCGTGCCGTCCCCTGGCAGGATGGTCAGACGGGCCGGCAGGGCGGTAAAATCCCCCAAATCCAGCCCCATGGCAAATGCGTCGACATCCTCCGGCTGCGCAGGGCTGTCCAGCCGCACGGCATACAGCTTTTCCACCTGCCGGCGCGGGGAAATAAGGCGGTGGACAAGCTCGCCGTCGTTTGTCAAAAGCAAAAGGCCCTCGGCATCCTTGTCCAGCCGCCCTGCGGCCGACAGCGGCAGCCTGGCGTACTGCTCCGGCAGCAGATCCCGGTAGGTCCTGTCCCTGCCGTCGCGCGACGCTGTCAGGACTCCGGCCGGCTTGTTCATCATGAGCAGAACCGGGCCGCCCACCAGCGCGACGCCGTCCAGCGCCACCTCCTGCCCGTCGGCAACATGCGTCTGCGCCTCGCGGCAAACCTGCCCGCCGACGGTCACGCGGCCGCTTTTGATGCGCTCCTTCGCCTCTTTCCGAGTGACAAGTCCGCCCTGCGCGACGATTTTATCCAGCCGTTCAGCCATCAGCCCTGTAGTCCCCGCGCCTGCCGATCCATGTCCTCGACGACGATATCGTGGATTTCACCCAGTGAAGCGCAGTATTCCAGCACCTTCCACGGTTCGTTTGTGTGAAAATGGATTTTGAGCAGCTCTTCATCGCCGACAACCAGCAGGCAATCTCCCGCGAAATGGGCGGTGAAGTAATCGTGTATTCTGCCTTCGTCAAGGCCTGTGCCTTCGATGAGCAGCTGGATGTCGTACCTGTATTCCATCATGCCGTTCTCCTTTCCTCTGCCGTAAAGCGTTAACTGATTTCAACCACCGTCAGCTCCGGCACCGAACCGAAGCGGAAAGGCACAATGGACATGCCGATGCCGCGGTTGACGTAAACGCAGCCCCCGCCCGGCTTGTCGTACATGCCGCGCAGGTAGACGTCTGCCCCCTGGGGAACATGGGGCGCGCCGATGATGGGCAGATACACCTGCCCGCCATGGGAGTGTCCCGAAAGCTGGAGAGGGATATACTCCTCTACCTGAAGGGCAAAATCCGGCTCGTGCGAAAGCAGGATGTTGACTCCGTCCGTCAGCAGCCCCTCCACGCTGGGCTGGCCGAAAGTCAGATCGGCCACGCCGACAAAGCTGACGCCGCCGGGCGCAGCATAGCTCTCATTTTCGAAAAGGGTGAAGCCGGTACGCCCTGCCGCCCATGTCATGGTTGCCCCACACAGCCAGCCTGATCGGGGCCTCGACGCCCGCAAGGGCGGCGGCGTCTGCCATGGCGTCGCCGTCATAGGTGGAGTAGTCGTCAAAGAAATCGCCGAGGAAGATGACGACGTCCCCCTGCTGCTCGTTGATGGTCTCGACCAGCGCCTCCAGCCTTTCTGTGTCAAAGCCGTTGCCCAGGTGGGTGTCGCTGAACACGACGAGCCGCATGGG
>CAJMOV010000012.1 GCA_905215125.1 uncultured bacterium
GATATCAGTATCTCCGCCCGCTGGAAGAAGCGGCCCAGCACCGTCAGGATGCCCGCCGTATAGCTCGGGTAAGAATAATATTTTGCGGCCGGGTACCCCAGAAGCATGATGTTTTTCATCATAATGCTCCCCAGGAACACCCCGGAAAACACGACGGCAAGCAGAACGCTTTTGCGCGCCCTGCCCGTGTGCGCCAGCGGCGTTAAGACCATAACGGCGAAAAACCCTTCAAAAAAAGGGATGAGAAAGGTGGTGACAATACTTTTGGCCAGCGCCTGCCACCCGTCTTCGCCGATGGGCAGCACCGCCCCCCAGTCAAACTGGGGGATGGAGACGAGAAAGGACAGCGTCAGCATACCGAAGATGACAAAAAAGGCGATTGCCGCCAGACGCCCCAGCACCTCGCCCCCGCCGCGCAGCATCAGGTAAAGGGTCGCCGCCATCAGCGCGGACATGAGCAGGCGGGGGCTCTGCGGCAGCGCCGTCGCCGTCGTAAAGTCTGTGAATATCCGTACACCCGAAGCGGCCGTCACCACGGCCAACGCGCCAAAGCACAAAAGCACCGCTTTCCCCAAAAGCCGGCCAAAGGCCGCTTCAAAGCAGGCGATGGGCTCCTGCCCCCCGACGCGGGCCAGTCGCAGGTAGAGCAGGTAAAGCGGCACAGCCAGCACACCGGCCGCCGGCAGAAGCAGCCAGATGTCGCGCGGCGTCCCGCCGCCTCCCATCGTGCCGACCCCGCCGCAGAAAAACAGGGTGAACAGGGCCAGCAGCTGCCAGCCCGACAGCTTTCCATTGTTCAGGTTTTTCATGCCATCCTCTCCTTATCAGCGAAAGGTCCGGCCGCTGCCGACAAGCTCTGTCCCGACCTCAGCCGTAATGTCGCACTGTGGGAAAAGGCTCTCCCAATCCTCCCCCAGCTGCCGCCACAGCCCCAGCTCGTGCCGGTGCATCTCCTGCCCGACGCCCAGGCTGTCCAGCTCCAAATCCTGCTGCAAATACAAAATCAGCTCGTCCAGGCGCTGCTGCACGGCGTCGCGCGCTACCTTTTCATACCTTTGCCGTTCTCGCTCTTCCGCCAGGTTGACGTCCCTGCCGCTCTGATCCAGCGTCAGCTTCAGCTCGACGCTGTACCTCGCCCTGACTTCCTTCCCTTCCCCTTCAAATCGCAGCTCGGTTTCGCAGCCCTCGATGCTGAAAGCCGTCGCCTCCTCCCCTTCGCCAACGGTCAGCGTCCCGGTTTCCATCTCGCCGCGCAGCATCAGCAGCGCCTGTGTCAAATCCTCATCCAGTCGCCCTTCCATTTTTTCGCCACGGAACAGGGCTGTGCCGGCGACAATAGGGGTCTCCCCCTCCATGGCCATGATGGGCAGGATCCCCTCCACGCCTTCGTCGCTTCGGTCGGCCAAAAAGCGATACAGCGGCATATTGGGCGCCCTGCCCGTGTCGCCGCTTAGCTCGACGGCCTGCGCCAGGGCGAAGGCCGCCGTGCTCTCCCCCTGCGTCTCCAGCAGACTTGCCGCCTCCCCTTCGGCGACGACCAGATAAAGGGTCATATGCGCTTCGCTGTCTCGCTGCAAATAGTCGATGATATCGCCCGCCCCCTGCCTGGCCGTCTGCTCCCCCAGCAATACAAGCTGGGTATGCCCCAGATAGGCCTGCCGGCCCGACTGCCCGCCGGCTGAACGCAGCGCCCCCGTCAGCGACGGCCCCTCGGTAGACACCCGGCGCGCCTTCGGGTTGTCCTCCGACCCCGATGTGACGTCTGCGATTTCCAGCAGGGCGCTGTACCCGTCGCTCCTGCGGTCGACCGCCATCCCGGAAACAATGTCCAGCGTGTCGATCTCCCGGTAATCGCACCCGCCGCACAGCGCAAGCGTCAGGGCGCACAAAAGGCAAACGCCTTTCTTCATTTTCCATCCTCCCCTGCAATAAAACGCCCCTTCTTTTTCATGCGGGAGAAGGGCACGCGGATGACGCTGTCTTCATGGCTGCCCAGCTGGCACAGCGGGCCGGAATCGAGCACCGGAACCCCGAACGACCGCAGCGACGCCAGATGAATCCCCAGGCAGGCCATGCCGGCCAAATACCCGTACAGCCCCGCGCAGGCCGACAGGATAAGCAGCCCCATACGCACGATGATGACAGCCGACTTGAGCTTGGGGATCATCAGACCCGTAATACCGGAAAACGCGATGATAATGACCATGGGCGCCGACGCAAATCGCGCCTCGACTGCGGCCGAGCCCACCACCAGGCCGCCGACGATGGACAGCGTCTGCCCGATGGCCGACGGCGTGCGCGTCCCCGCCTCGCGCAGCAGGTCAAAGGCCAAAAGCAGCGCCAGCGCCTCCAGGATAGAAGGGAACGGCACCCCCTGCCGCGCCGACGCGATGGACAGCAGCAGCGGCGTCGGCAGCATTTCGGTGTGGAAGGTCATCAGCGCGATATAGACCGGCACGACGGAAATGGCCAGGAAAAAGCCCACCATGCGCAGAACGCGCGAAATGGCGGCGAACTGGAACCCGACGTAATAGTCCTCGCTCGACTGAAAGCTCTCAATTAAAATGCCCGGCATGGTGATGACAACCGGCGTGCCGTCGACGACCAGGGCGACGCGCCCCTCCATCAGCTTGGCTGCGACGACGTCGGGCCGCTCTGTCGTCCCGATGGTCTTGAAGGGGCTTAACCGCGCGTCGCGGATCATCTCGGCAATATAGTTGGAATCCAGGATGCCATCCATCTCCACTCCGCGCAGGCGCCGGCGCACCTCCTTGAGCACCCCCTTGTCGCAGATGCCGTCGATATAGCACAGCGCGCACACCGTTTTGCTGACGCTGCCCAGCGTCATGTATTCCATCTTGAGCTGGCTGACCCTGATTTTACGCCGTATCAGCGAAAGGTTCATCAAAATGCCTTCGGTAAACCCTTCCCGCGGCCCCTTGAGCACCGTCTCCCCGTCCGGCTCGGAAATGGATCGCATGGCAAAGCCCTTTGTATTCAGCACCAGGGCCTTTTTGCAGCCCTTGCACATCAGGATGGTGTCTCCATACACCATAGAATAAACCAGGTCGTCCCAGTCGTCGCTCTGACGCGCTTCGTTGGACTGCACAACGCTGCGCTCCAGATAGTCCATGACGTCGCCGGTCGGCGGCCCGTCCATCAGCGTCAGCGGCTTGACGACGCTCTCGTTGACGCTGGACGAGCGCACCATGCCGTCGCAAAAAAAGAGACATATTTCCCCCTCAGGCCAGTTTTTGGGGCTGACCTTGCGCGTTACCATGGTTTTATCCCGTTCAAACAGCCGCTGCATTTCGGCAACATCGGCCTGAAAATCGCCTGAAATCGGCATTTTCGCATCCCCTTTTGCTTGTGTTTCTCCTTTATTATGCCTGTTCCTGCGCAAAAAACACCATCGGCTGCCGGAAAAGCGCGGCCCGCTCTTTTCCCAATATTCACCCCCGTATATTCTAAATGTTTTCTTAATGCATCTTTTCCGCTTCAACCACCGCCTATAAAGCTAAAAAATAAGGTTATATACCGGAAAGCTCAAAAATGATTTTGTGAAATTCCCCAAAATTGCCGCAAACTTTCTCGATATTTTTTTCACAATACCTGTAAAGCATTTTACAGACTCTTAACGCCCGGCATGCTATACTGAAGATAGAATCAATGGCGCGGCTCGCGCGCGCCTGCAAGGAGATGGGTTTATGTCCGCCAAAACAAAAGCCGTCGACGCTCTTAAGCTGGGCGGCGCCTATATCGCCTTCTGTATCGGCTCCGGCTATGCCACCGGACAGGAGATCATGCAGTTTTTCACCTCCTTCGGCTGGCAGAGCTTTCTCGCCTGCGGCGTCAGCCTTGTTTTATTCGTCTGGATCGGTATGTCCCTGATGGCTGAGGGCCGTTCGCTGCAGTCGGACGACGGCGGCAAAATTTTCAGCTATTACTGCGGCCGCGGTCTCGGCACGGCGCTGGACTGGTTCTCGGTCGTCTTCAGCTTCGGCGTTTTTACCATCATGCTGGCCGGCGCCGGCGCCACCCTGAACGAATACTGGGGCCTGCCTTCTTTCGCCGGCAGCGTCATCATGGGCGGTTTGGCTCTGATCACCGTCTTCATGGGGCTTGACAGGCTGGTCAGCGTCATCGGCGTCATCGGTCCCGTCATCATCGTCTTCTCCATCGCTATCGGCGGTATCTCGGCCGCTTCCCACCTTGAAGGCCTGGCCGGCGTCAATTCCGTCA
This sequence comes from uncultured bacterium, assembly GCA_905215125.1. Lineage (GTDB taxonomy): Bacteria > Bacillota > Clostridia > Oscillospirales > Butyricicoccaceae > Ventrousia. The sequence goes on from CAJMOV010000012.1 coordinate 4,243, forward strand.
TGCAGACGGTCAGCATCGAGCGTCCTGCAGCCAACTGGGCCTTTTCCGGCGCGCTGTACACCGGTTATAACGCCATCATCCTTCTCCCCTTCCTGGCCCAGCTTTCCAAAACAGCCAAGACCCGCAATACGGGCGTGGCCGGCGGCTTTATCGGCGGCCTGCTGCTGGTGCTGGCCATCATTGTCATGAATCTCGGCCTGCTGGCCAATCTCGGCAGCGTGCAGGACAAATCCATCCCCGTGCTGACGCTGGCATCGGGTATCCATCCGGCCTTGGCCGCCGTCTTTGTCTTCATTCTCATGGGCGGTATTTACTCGACGGCAATTCCCCTGATGTGGATCGTCTGCCGCCGTCTCGCCCCGGAAAAGACCCGCAAATATAAGGTGGTCTGCATTGCCTGCGTCGTCCTCGCCATTATACTGTCCCACATGCCCTTTACCGAGCTGGTCGGCATCGTTTATCCCTATACCGGATATATGGGCGTCGTCGTCATGGCCTGTATGCTGGGCAAACAGGTGATTTCCCGCCTGAGGGCTGCGGCCGGCCGCAAAGAACAGTCCCCCGCTTCCCCGCAGAACGCCCGCTGAATTGTCCGCAGCGCCCGCCGGGACGGCGGGCGTTTCCAGCCTATCCTGCAAATATCAGAAAAAAGACCCTGTCCGGGAGGACAGGGTCTTTTTCCTTATCTGCTCCGCTTAAAGGGCGCCGCGAGCAAAGCAATCGCCGCAATGAAATATAGCCCATATAAGCAATAAGTCACCGTGCTGGGCCACGGAAAGCCCAGCTCTGGATGGCGCAGCGCAAATCCCAGTAAGCCGGCCGCTGCGGCCAGCATCAGCGCGCCCAATACCCTCGCTCGCCTTTTGGTCATGAAAAGCCTCCGTTCACAAAGCCTGTGTTAAAACAGCCGAAGCTGTTCCCCTTCGTCGCTGCGCCCCGCCTGCGGCGCCTTTTCCCTGCGCACTTCGGGCGGGATGTCTTCCAGCAGATGCGAAGCGTCCCCACCCGCCGTGACGACCAGCTCGTCGCGCGCGCGCGTCATCCCGACGTACAGCAGCCGCCGCTCCTCCGCTTCCTCATCTGCGCTGGCGCCCTGCGGCGGGATGCTCCCCTCCCGCGCCCCAGTGACGAAGACGACGGGGAATTCCAGCCCCTTGGCTCCGTGCAGCGTCATAAGCCGCACCGCGCCCGACGCATACCGCCGCGACGCCGCGCGGCGCAGATCCCCCTCCTGCCCAGTCGCAATGTCGTCCAAAAAAGGGAGAAGCGCGTCATAAAAGACCGCCATATCGGCCAGCTTCTGCAGGCCCTCGTCCGGCCCGTAGCGTTCCGCCCAGTCGTCGAGCAGCTTGTGGGGCTTTTCTGCAAGACGCGCCGCCGCCCTCTCCGTCTCATCCAGCCACTGCTCCAGCAGCGGGAAGCCGGCGCACTCGCGCCGCCGCTCCTCTCCGTCCAGCTGGGCCGCGCAGACCCCGCGCTCTGTGAGATCCGCAGGGCACTGCCAGACGTTTTTCAGCGCCAGACGCAGACCGTCCGCATCGCCCGGGTCGAGCATCCACCGCAGGAAGCCGACCGCCCCGCGTACGCTGTCCTGCTGCAAAAAGTCCTGCCGTCCGACAATGACGGCCGGGATGTCGTCATGCTTCAGGCATTTTTCCAGCAGGGCGGCCTGCCGGTGCGTCCTGCACAGCACCGCGATGTCGGAAAAGGAGCGCGTCCCCTCCCGCGCCCCGGCGCGCCCGCTTTCCAGCATGTCGACGCCGCCCGTCATGCGGGCGATTTCCTTGGCGACAAAAACCCCTTCGGCAAAGTCGCTGCCCGCCAGCACCAGACGCGCCGGCAGCCCGGATTCCCGCTGCGCATGCAAATCTCCGCCCCCAACCACAGGCAGCGCGCAGGACAGGATCTGCGGCGTCGAACGGTAATTCTCTGTCAGCCGGACGACCCTGAGCCCCGGCTCGTCGGCCTGCAGCCGGGCAAAGCTGTCCCCCATCGCGCCGCGAAAGCGGTAAATGGCCTGATCCGGGTCGCCGATGACAAACAGCCGTCCGCCCGACGCCCATTTGCGCACCAGTCGGTACTGCAAATCATTGACATCCTGAAACTCGTCAACCAGAAGGCAGCCAAAACCCTTTTTCGCGCCCGGCATTTCCAGCGCCGCCTGCAGCAGATCGTCAAAGTCCAGCCTGCCGCTTTTCCGCACCAGCTCGCAATAGCGCTCATAGGCGTCTCCCAATGCCTCCGCCGCACCCGGCAGGCCGTTTTTGGCCCGCGACACCTCCTGAAGCAGCCGCCGCGGCGTCCCCTTCCAGCCGGTCTCGGCCATAGCCCGCCGCGCCAGGTCCAAAGCGGCGGCATCGTCCAGCAGCGGCACATCCCCCAGTATCTCCCGGCAAACGGCGTGGAAGGTTCCCACCGTTAGCCCACGCATCGCCCGCTTTCCGCCCAGCCTGCTTTCCAGCCGGCGACGCATCTCGTCGGCCGCCTGCCGTGTGAAGGTGACGGCCGTTATCTCCGACGGCCTGACCCCTTTTTTCTCGATGAGCCAGGCGATGCGCTCGGTCAGCGTCCCCGTTTTGCCCGTCCCCGGCCCGGCGATGACGGCGACGAGCTCCTCCTCTGTTTCGACGGCCAGGCGCTGTCCCTCATTGGGCGCAAACGGCGCAGGCTCGGGCGACGCCGCCCTGGCCGCCGACAGCACGCGGCCCGTCCCCTGTTTCTTTTTTCGCGGTGGGGGCGCCGCCGCGCCGAAGAGCGACGCCTGGCCCGACAGCTCGCGAATTTCGCTTTCATCCAGCAGGCCGATGACGCCGTACTGCCCGTCAAACCCGGCCTGCCGCCTGACCTGCCCCCTGCGCAGGCGGCGGATGCCCTCGGCGACGCAGGGACCCGCCTCCCGTTCAATTTCCTCCGGCGTCCGCTCACGCAGGATGGCGAACTCCGGCCCCAGGCTGCGCAGCATGGCTTCGTACAGCCGCATGGTCGGCCCGCCGGTCGGCGACGCCCCCGTTGACGTCGCGATGACCTCGGGCAGCGGCGCAAGGCTTTCAAAGGGCCGGGCCCCCTCGGGCTTCTCCCCCTCCGGCCGGACGGCGAGCTGCTCTACCCTGTGCTGCACGCCGATGGTCAGCTTGCGCCCACAGACCGGGCATTTGCCCTCCAGCCGCGCCGTTTCCTCCGGCGTCAGACAGACGCCGCAGGTCCTGTGTCCATCCAGGTGGTATTTGCCCTCCTCGGGAAAAAACTCGATGGTGCCCAGCAGCCCCTCGCCGGTGTTGACGGCCCGGGCCAGCGCGTCATAGCTCAATTCAATGTCCAGCAGGTTGCATTCCCGTCCCAGCCTGCTGGGCGAATGTGCGTCGGAATTGGACAGAAGCTGAAGTCCGTCCAGCTGCGGCACCCGCCAGTTCATCGGCGGATCGGACGACAGCCCCGTCTCAACGGCGCGGATATGGCCCGTCAGGTCGCCGAAGCATTCCTCCAGCGTTTCAAAGCCGGAAAAAGCGCCGAAGACGGAAAAGTGCGGCGTCCAGATATGGGCGGGAACAAATAGGGCGTCAGGGCAGCAGTCCAGCGTGATTTCCAGCAGATCGCGGCTGTCCAGCCCCAATATGGGTCGCCCGTCGGATCGGATGTTGCCGATGGCCTCCAGCCTGCGCGAAAGCTCGGCCGCCGCTTCCAGCCCGGGCAGCAGGATGACGTTATGCACCTTTCTTGTGCGCCCGCCCCGCTTGTAAATAGAACTGATTTCACCCGAGACGACAAAGCGCGGCTCTCCGCCCGGTCCGGGCAGACGCGCTTCCTCCCGCAGGCGGTAAAGCCCCGGTTCGGCCGGCACAAGCTGCCGCGCCATCTCCTCCCGCCAGGCGGGATGGGTGAAATCCCCCGTGCCCAGCAGCCCGATGCCCTTGCGGCGCGCCCACCAGTCCAGGTGGGGCAGGTCGCAGTCCCGGCTCGTTGCGCGGGAGTATTTGGAATGAATGTGCAGATCGGCAATCAGCATGGCGCACCTCTTTCTCTCTGCCGGGCCAGCCATACGGCCCTTCCTGTTTTTCTCTTTCACGCCGCGCTTGGCGGCCTTGCCTCTTTCCCTTTACACGCGGGCCGTTCCCCGGCCTGCCTTCCCTTCCGGCAGGGGCCGTTCAAGCGGGCCTGCCCCGTGCGGACTGCTTCGGCGCCGGGCTTTCGCCCCGCGCCCTTGACGCCGCGCCCGCGCGGGCCGCCGTCCTGCCGCCGCAGAATATCCCTGCGGCGGCCGCCTGCTTCGGCAAGCCCTAGCCTTTCCGCCAGCCCCCTTCCGCACAGCTGCTTCCGCCTTGCCGGCCTTCCAGCGCCCCTGCCCTTTCTCTATTTCCGGCTTTACACCCTCCAGCATCTGGGCTGGAATAGCGGATGTATATATACATTCGAAGTATATCTCTCCCCGAAGAAGCCGTGGAACGGCCGCTCACATGGGAGGATCGGCCGGGGTTCGCAGGGGATCGGAATGACTTTCCGGGCAGTTTTTCACGATCCAGGCAAATAATATGCAGAATATACGGTATTTGTATAGCAAAACAGCGGGCCCCTGAAAGGGCCCGCCTTGGCTTTGGCTGCGCGATTATTTGCCCTGGACAATGGCCATGGTGTCCATGGCGATGACCAGCTCTTCGTTGGTGGGGATGACCAGGGTTTTGACCTTGGCGCCCGGCGCAGAGACGTCGCGCATCTCGCCGCGGAAGTTGTTCTTTTCCTTATCGATGGCGATGCCCATGAACTCCAGCCCTTCGACCATGCGCGCGCGCAGATCGGCCGAGTTTTCGCCCACGCCGGCGGTGAAGACGACGGCGTCCACCCCGCCCATGGCGGCGGCGTAAGCACCGATATACTTCTTGACGCTGTACACGAACAGCTCGACGGCCAGCTCGGCGCGCTTATTGCCTTCGGCTGCGGCGGCGTCGAGATCGCGGAAGTCGGAGGAGACGCCGGAGACGCCCAGCACGCCCGATTTCTTGTTGAGGACGCTCAGCACTTCCTTGACAGACAGATTTTCCTTGTCGGCGATGAACTCGACGATAGCGGGGTCGATGCTACCGCTGCGGGTGCCCATCGGCAGGCCCTCCAGCGGGGTCAGGCCCATGCTGGTGTCAACGCTGACGCCCTTGTCCACCGCGGCGACGGACGAACCGTTGCCCAGATGGCAGGTGATGATCTTCAGCTCGCTGAGGGGCTTGCCCAGCATACCGGCCGCCTTTTCGGAGACAAAGCGGTGGGAGGTGCCATGGAAGCCGTAGCGGCGGACGCCGTACTTCTCGTAATACTCATAGGGGACGGCGTAAATATAGGCGCGCTGGGGCATTTTGGCGTGGAAGGCGGTGTCGAACACGGCGACCTGGGGCACGCCGGGCATGACCTCCTCACAGGCGGAAACGCCCGTCAGGTTGGCGGGGTTATGCAGCGGAGCCAGGGGGATACATTCTTCAATGGCCTTTTTGCTTTCAGCCGTCAGCAGGACCGATTCGGAGAACTTCTCGCCGGCCGAGACGACGCGGTGGCCGACGGCGTCGATTTCCTTCATGCTCTTGATGACGCCGTTTTTCTCGTCGACCAGCATGCCGGTCAGGAAGCGGATGGCATCGGAATGGGTTTTCATCGGGGTGTCGCCTTTGATTTTTTCGCCGTGGGCCTCGTAGGTGTATTTGCCGTCGATACCGATGCGCTCGCAAAGGCCCTTGGCCAGTACCTTTTCCGTCGTCATTTCGATCAGCTGGTACTTGAGCGACGAGCTGCCCGCGTTAATAACCAGAACGTTCATTGTGCCTGCACTCCTTAAAAGAATTGTCAGCGGTGACTTTTTATTTTATAATGGACTTAGCCACATTATTTTACACCAACTGCCGGCAAAAGACAACCGTCTTTTGCCCATTTGGGGAGGAAAAGCATGAAGGTCTGCGGCATTATCTGTGAATACAACCCCTTTCATCGCGGCCACGCCCATCAGATAGCGCAGATCCGCGCCCTTTTGGGGGAGGACGCCGCCATTGTCTGCTGCATGTCGGGCAATTTTGTCCAGCGCGGGGAGGCGGCCGTTGCGCCCAAGCACATCCGGGCGGAAGCCGCCCTGCTGGGGGGCGCCGATCTGGTGCTCGAGCTGCCGCTGCCCTATGCCCTCAGCTCGGCCGAGGGCTTTGCGCGCGCCGGCGTCGGGCTGCTTCTGGCGGCGGGGGTGGTGACTGACATCGCCTTTGGCGCCGAGGACGCCGACCTGCCCCGCCTGACGGCGCTGGCCCAGGCGGCGCTGGAGAAGTCGACCATTGAAAGGACGCTGGAGCACCTGCAGTCGGGCATCCCCTACGCGCGGGCGCGCGAGCGGGCGCTGCACCAGAAGCTGCGGGAGGAAAGCGAGCTTTTGCGCAGGCCCAACAACATTTTGGCTGTCGAGTATCTCAAGGCGCTTATCGCGGCGGACGGAAAAGCGGAGGCCCATGCCTTCGCGCGCGGCGGCGCGGGGCACGACGGCGGCCCGCATGGGGATTTCGCATCGGCCGGCTGGCTGCGGCAGACGCTGCGCGCCGGCGGCTGGGAGGCTGCGCGGCCTTATCTGACGCCGGAGAGCTTTGACCTGCTGCAGCGGGCGCGGGAGGAGGGGCGGCTGCTGCTCGATTTGGGGCGGCTGGAAAACGCCGTGCTGTCCCACCTGCTGCGGCTGACGCCGGAGGATCTCGCGGCGCTGCCCGGCGCGTCAGAGGGGCTGGAACACCGGCTTTACGCCGCCATTCGCCGCAGCCGCAGCGTGGACGGCATCTGGCAGGAGGCCAAGACCAAGCGGTACGCTGCGTCCCGCCTGCGGCGTATGCTGATGTGCGCCTTTCTGGGCGTCACGGCGGAGGAGCAGGCGGCGCAGCCGCCTTATCTGCGGGTGCTGGGCTTCTCTGACGCCGGGCGGGGGCTTTTGCGCCGCATGGCGGAGGAGGCGGCGCTGCCCGTCGTCGTCCGGCCGGGGCAGGTGCACGGGTTGGGGCCGCAGGCCCAGGCCTTATTTGACAAGGAAATGCTGGCCGATGATCTGTACGCCCTCGCTTTGCCGAGCTGGCGGGACACCCGTCCGGGCGATGGATGGCGGCGCGGCGCGGTGATGGTGTAACCGTCCGGCGCGGGAAAGGAGCAGGACATGGGCGCAAAAGGGAGATGGATCGCAGCCGCCTGTGCTGCGGCGGCCGTGATGGCGGCCTTATGGCTGCGGCACGGCGTTTTGGGGCCGGGCGGCGAGGAGGCCGGGGCTGAGGGGACGCTGATCTCGCAGCTTACTTTCATTGGCGATGAAATCTATGTTCTGGAGCGGCCGCGGTACGGCCTGGATCTGTGCCGGCTGTACCGCGGCGCGGGCGAGGATGCCGAGCTTCTTCTGACGGCCCCCACTTATTCGGCGCGTTATTCTGAAAAGCAGGGGCTGTTTTATTTTGTAGACGGCAACGCTTTACAATCCTATTGCCCGGAGGACGGTTCTGTAAAGCAGGTTTGCGCATGGGAGGGCGATACCCGGTATGCAGTGGGGATTGCCGCCGACAATGATGTGCTGCTGGCAGGCCCGGCAGGCAGCCTGGCAGACTGGCGCATCATCAGCCTGGCTGATGGTTCCTGGCGCGGATTCTCCCTGGACGGTCACAGCGAAATCTTTGACGCCGAGGGGGATTGGATCCTGCTGTTTACAGAGGATGGCGGCCTTGACCGCCCGGACGGCGCTTTTTATCTGTTGGACTGCGGGACCGGCGAGCTGGATCCCGTTTTGCGCGTCCCCCTGGGCGGCGAGGTCATGGTAACGGCCTGCCTGTGGGACGGGGCGCTGTGGTATGCGGCGTCGGACGGCGCTTTGCACTGCGTTTCGCTGGACGGCGGAGAGGAATTGGCTGAGACGGATATCAAAGGGGTGGCGGCGCTGACCGCCTGCGATGACTTTCTGGCGTATGCCGCCCGGGCCGGGCATGGGGGCAATTCGCTGGCCTTTTACCGGTTGGACAGGGACGGGGCTTCCACCGAGCTGGGCGTCTGGGAGGATGCGCAGTATGCAGTCAACGGCAGCTGCGTTTTGGCGGCGTCAGCCGATACGGTCGCTGCGGCGGTCACAACCCGTAAGCCGGAGCTGCTTCTATACAGCGCGGAGGGGACGCCCTGAAGCGCCCCTGTGGTCCCGCCCCTGTCAGGGGCGGGGCTTTTTTTGTGGGAGAATTGTGAACAATTTGTATCGGCATATGGCAAAGCGCCGGTGCGGCGCCGGGGCGGCGGGCGTTCTTTTATTGGTATTGTTGCTTGACATTAAAAAATATTAAGGGTAAAATATAGTTCGGTTCCTAACAAAATAAAAGGAGGCCCCCGCGATATGACAGAGGATTATGGCATGTGGATCAATGTCCTTTCGCACAAGCTGAAAAAGCGCATCAACGCCGCGCTGGCCGATTACGGCATCACGGGGGTACAGAGCCGGGTGATGCGCTTTATCGTAAACGGTTGCCGACAGGGGCCGGTCTTTCAAAAGGATGTGGAAAAGGCCTTTGAGATGAGTCGTTCGACGGCGACGGGCATTTTGCAGCTGCTGGAGAAAAACGGCGTCATCCGGCGGGAAAGCGTGCCGGAGGACGCGCGGTTAAAAAGCCTGGTCCCCACAGAAAAGGCCGGGCAGATCGAAGCGCGCGTCATGTCGTGCATCCGCGAAAACGAAGCGCTGATGACCAAGGGCCTGTCGCCCGGCCAGCTTCTTTTATTCCTGGAGACGATGAAGCAAATGTCCGATAACCTGGACGAGGAGCCGGAGGGCCCTGCAGAAAGTTAGCTTCATAACAAAAAAGCTGCCTTAAAAAGGCAAACCGGAAAGGATGATTCCCATGATCAAAACGCTGGCCAAAAGCATACGCGAGTATAAAAGGCCGTCGCTGCTCACGCCTGCTTTGGTCTCGTGCGAGGTGGTGCTGGAGTGCATCATCCCGTTTCTCATCGCCAACCTGGTCAATGAAATCAAGGCCGGGTGCGAAATGCAGGTCATCGTGCGCTACGGCGTGACGCTGCTGGTCATGTCGGCCCTGTCGCTGCTGTTCGGCGCATGGGCGGGGGCGACATGCGCAGAGGCCAGCTGCGGCTTTGCCCGCAACCTGCGCCACGACATGTTTTACAAAATCCAGGACTACGCCTTTGAAAACATCGACCGTTTTTCAGTGCCCAGCCTGGTCACCCGTCTGACCACCGACGTCACAAACGTGCAGCAGGCGTACATGATGGTTATCCGCACCGCCATCCGCTGCCCGCTCATGCTGATCTTTTCCTTTATCATGGCCTTTGTCATGGGCGGTAAAATGGCCTTTATCTTTGTGGTGGTCGTCCCCGTGCTGGTCGCCGGGCTGGCGCTGGTCATCCGCAAGACGCTGCCGCTGTTCCGCCGCGTCTTCAAAAAATACGACGCGCTTAATAACTCCGTGCAGGAGAATATCCGCGGCATGCGCGTCGTCAAATCCTATGTCCGCGAGGAACATGAGAAGAAGAAGTTCAACACAGCGGCAGAGGACGTCTGCGCCGACTTCACCCGCGCCGAGCGCATATTGGCCTTCAACAACCCGCTCATGCAGTTCTGCATTTACACAGTCATGGTCTTTGTGCTGTCCTTCGGCTCGTACCTCGTCATCACGACCCGGGGGCTTGACCTGGACGTGGGGCAGATGTCAGCCCTGCTGACCTACAACTTTCAGATTCTCAGCAGCCTGATGATGCTGTCGATGGTTTTCGTCATGCTGACCATGGCGAGCGAATCGGCGCAGCGCATCGTCGAGGTGCTGAATGAAAAGAGCACACTGCAAAGCCCGCCCGACGCGCTGAAAGATGTCAAGGATGGTTCCATCGACTTTGAAAACGTCAGCTTCAAGTACTCTGAGAAAGCCGAGCGCATGGCGCTGGCGGGCGTAAACCTGCACATCAGCTCGGGCGAAACCATCGGTATCATCGGCGGGACAGGCTCGTCCAAAACATCGCTGACGCAGCTCATCCCCCGGCTGTACGACGTTACCGAGGGGTCAGTCAGGGTCGGCGGCGTCGACGTGCGGCGTTACGACTTAGAGGTGCTGCGCAACCAGGTCGCCGTCGTCCTGCAGAAAAACGTGCTGTTTTCCGGCACCATCCGCGAAAACCTGCGCTGGGGCAACGAGCACGCCACCGACGCCGAAATGGAGGAGGCCTGCCGCCTGGCGCAGGCCGACGAGTTCATCCGCCAGTTCCCCGACGGATATGACACCTACATCGAACAGGGGGGCACCAACGTCTCCGGCGGACAGAAGCAGCGGCTGTGCATTGCGCGCGCTTTGCTGAAAAAGCCCAAAATCCTCATTCTGGACGATTCGACGAGCGCCGTCGACACGCGCACGGACGCCCTCATCCGCAAGGGGTTTAAGGAGTACATTCCCGAGACGACCAAGATCATCATCGCGCAGCGCGTGGCGTCGGTGCAGGACGCCGACCGCATCATCGTCATGGACGGCGGTCGGGTACAGGCGGTGGGTACCCATGACGAGCTTTTGAAAACCAACGAAATTTACCGCGAGGTTTACACATCGCAAAACAAGGCAGGTGGAAGCAATGGACAATAAAACTAAAATCCGCGCGCCGCAGGGCGTGCTGGGCCGGCTGATCCGCACCCTGTTCAGCTTCTACCCCGTGCTGCTGCCGGTGACGCTGGCGTGTATATTGTTCAACGCCGTTGTCAGCAGCATCCCGTCTGTCTTTATGCAGAATGTTATCGCCGTTGTCGAGCAGTACTGGCAGGCCGGCGACTGGGCCGCCGCTTCAGGGCAAATACTGCGTCTGGTGGCCATTCTGGCCGGCTTTTATGTGCTCAGCCTGCTGGCGGGCGTCGTCTACAACCAGCTGATGGCCATTATCACACAGGGCTCGCTGGCCAAGCTGCGCGAAAAGATGTTCGACGGCATGCAGGACCTGCCCATCAAATACTTTGACACCCACAACCACGGCGACGTCATGAGCTATTACACCAACGACATCGACACGCTGAGGCAGATGATTTCCCAGAGCTTCCCGCAGCTCATCCTAGCCTGTGTCGTCGTGCTGACCACCTTTGGCATCATGGTGTATTACAGCCTGTGGCTGGCACTTGTCGTCGTCGGCGGCGTCATCGTCATGACGCTGGTTGTCAAGCGGGTCGGCGGCGGATCGGCCAAATACTTCGTCCGCCAGCAGAAGGCCCTGGGCCAGACCGAGGGCTTTATCGAGGAAATGCTCAACGGACAGAAGGTCATCAAGGTTTTCTGCCACGAACGGGAGGCGGAAAAGGATTTTGACGCCATCAACGACGCTTTGTTCGACGACGCGCGGCGCGCCAACCGCTATGCCAACATGCTCATGCCCATCCTCAACAACATCGGCTATGTGCTGTATGTGGCGGTGGCGCTGCTCGGCGGCTGGCTGCTGCTTTCCGGCGCGCCCAACGTCAGCATTTCGGGGCTGGGCTTCAGCATCAGCATCGTGGTGCCCTTCCTCAACATGACCAAGCAGTTTTCCGGCAACGTCAGCCAGGTGTCCAACCAGCTCAACGCCGTCATCATGGGCCTTGCGGGCGCGCAGCGCATCTTCGCGCTGATCGACGAGCAGCCCGAGGCGGACGAGGGCTACGTCACCCTGGTCAATGCAAAGGAGGACGCCGAGGGCAACCTGGTCGAGTGTGAAGAACGGTCCAATGTGTGGGCGTGGAAGCACCCGCACAGCGACGGCACAGTCACCTATACCCGCCTGACGGGCGACGTCCGCTTCTTTGACGTCGACTTCGCTTACGAGGAAGGCAAGACGGTGCTGCACGATGTGTCGCTGTACGCCAAGCCGGGGCAGAAAATCGCCTTTGTCGGCTCGACCGGCGCGGGCAAGACGACCATCACCAACCTTATCAACCGCTTTTATGACATCGCCGACGGCAAGATCCGCTACGACGGCATCAACATCAACAAGATTAAAAAGGCCGACCTGCGGCGCAGCCTGGGCATCGTTTTGCAGGATACCAACCTGTTCACCGGCACCGTCATGGACAACATCCGCTACGGGCGGCTGGACGCCTGCGACGAGGAATGTATCGCCGCGGCCCAGCTGGCGGGAGCACACGACTTCATCACCCGCCTGCCGCAGGGCTACCAGACCCAGCTGAGCGGCAACGGCGCCAGCTTAAGCCAGGGGCAGCGGCAGCTGCTGGCCATCGCCCGCGCCGCCGTCGCCGACCCGCCCGTCATGATCCTGGACGAGGCGACCAGCTCGATTGATACCCGCACCGAAGCCATTGTGCAGCAGGGCATGGACGCGCTGATGACGGGACGCACCGTTTTTGTCATCGCCCACCGCCTGAGCACAGTGCAAAACTCCAACGCCATCATGGTGCTGGACCACGGCCGCATCATCGAGCGCGGCACCCACGACGAGCTTCTGGCCCAGAAGGGCACCTATTACCAGCTTTACACCGGCGCGCTTGAGCTGGACTGATCCCGTTTTGTATTTCGTATTCATAAGAGAAAACCCCGCGGGTGGCTTTTCGCCATCCGCGGGGTTTGTTTTGTGCGTGGTTCGCCGCAAAGGGCGGCAGGGACGGGGCGGGAGCGCCGTTCTGCACGGGTCGGTCTTACAGGCAAGGCGGGCCATCATTCCTCCTGCGGCAGCAGGGACTGGGCCAGCAGCTTTTCCGCCAGCGCGCCGCAGCAGGCGCGCAGGGCCATCAGGGCGCGGTCGCCGACTGGCGCCGGCGCGGCCCCCCCTGAAAAAACGCGGGTCAGCGCGCCGTGCAGCTCGGCGCGAAAGGCTTCGTAAATTTCCGGCCAGCCGCGCGTTTCACGCAGAAAATCCAGCAAATTTTTGATTTCAGCCATGTTTAAAACCCGTTTTAAAATGCAAATGATAAAAAGTGCGGCCAGATGCCCGGGGCCATAGCGCTTGCGCTCGGGCGGCGGCAGCGCTTTTTGCTTGACGTAGTTGTTGATCATGGCGGCCGTGACGCTCTTGCCTTCGCCGTCGGGCAGCGGGGCGAGCGCGCGCTCGATAATGCTGACGACCTGATCCATATACAGCTCAATTTCAGGCAGCTCCGTCCAGGCGGGCAGTTTAAAATCCTGCAAATGGCATCCCCCTCTTTTCTTACATTATACGGTGGAGCAAACTCCCTGTCAAGCTGGAAGTATTTCTTGACATATTGCTTCAAACAATATAATATAGTTTTTAATACTAGATTATGCGAGGCGATTGTCTATGACTTACCGTATTGATATCTTTGGCGATTCCATCATGAAGGGCATTGTGCTTGATCCCCAGG
>CAJMOV010000013.1 GCA_905215125.1 uncultured bacterium
GGAATGTCCGCTCCCACTCCAGCGCCTCCCGCTTGGTGGGAAAGCCCCGTTTCATCTTCTTGACCTTTTTTCCCGTCCAGTCCTCGTAGTAAAAGGACGCATACCATGTACCCTTTGCCTTGTCTTTGTATGCTGGCATTGTGTTCCCTCCTTACTGCCCGTCCCGCAGTCCATAGAATTTTTCCTCGAAGTAGCGCCTGCTCACCCGTCCGGGGATGGTGATAAAACCTTTCTCTTTCAGTTCCTCGTTCATCTCCCGCACCAGTTTGTAGGCGTAGGGCTTGGAGATACCCAGTTCCCTGGCTACTTCCTCCGCTTTTACAAACAGTTCCTTGCTCATGTTCTGCACCTCCTTATTTTAATTTCGCAAATATGTTAATGCTTGCATTTTCATTATACATTAACACAAGTGTTAATGTCAAGAATTTAATTCGCATTTTTGTTAAACTTTATCTTGCATATTTCGCTTTTTTGCGCTATACTATTTTCAAAGGCGGTGGGATATTATGACAGTCGGAGACAAGATAAAGAAAATCCGCACCTTTCGAGGCATGACGCAAAAGGAATTAGGGCTTGCTATCGGCTTTGAGGAAAAGGGAGCGGACAACCGTATCGCACAGTACGAAACGAATTACCGTGTCCCCAAGCGGGAGTTGCTGGACAAGATAGCGGAGGCGCTGCGGGTAGACCGCCAGAACTTCTATACCATTCAACCCGGCTGTGCCGAGGACTTCATGCGGACATTCTTCTGGCTGGACGAGGACAGCCCCGGTTCTATCTGCCTGTTTCCGCTTGTCCGTGTCCCCGGCAAAATCAAAGAGGAAACCGTTGTCCAGTATAATGACAGTTACGACTGGCCCGCACAACCTCCTGTTGGTATTTACTTCAACTATGGGCTTGTAGACGAGTTCATGCACGAATGGCTCTTGCGTCAGCAGGAGTTACACGCCGGGGAGATCACCAGGGAAGAGTATTTTGAATGGAAACTGAACTGGCCCGCTACCTGTGATGATGGCAGGGAAAGCCAATACTATATCCCGTGGCGGAAAAATAAATAAGACAAGCAAAAAACCGCCCTGCTGAATTTGTCGTTCAGCAGGGCGGTTTTGCTTGTCCTTTTGGGATTATTCTCTTGAGAGTACCGGGTAGACACGAATAGTATCAATCCAGTATCAAGAGCCTTATGGACGGGCAAAAAAGCCTGTATTCATGCGGGTTTGCGCCGTTTCGAGCGTCATTCCCACTCGATTGTGGCCGGGGGTTTGGAGGTGATATCGTACACGATGCGGTTGATATGCTTGACTTCGCCGACGATGCGGCTGGACACTTTTTCCAGCACCTCATAGGGCAGGCGGGCCCAGTTTGCCGTCATAAAGTCGGTCGTTTCGACGGCGCGCAGGGCGAGGGTATAGTCATAGGTGCGCTCGTCGCCCATGACGCCGACGGACCGCAGCGGGGTAAGGACGGCAAAATACTGCCCGACCTTTTTGCTAAGACCGGCGTTTGCGATTTCCTCACGGAAGATAGCGTCGGCTTCACGCAGGATATCCAGCTTTTCCTCTGTGATGTCGCCGATGACACGGATGGCAAGGCCGGGGCCGGGGAAGGGCTGACGCCACACCAACGCTTCAGGCAAGCCCAGCTCGATGCCCAGCTGGCGCACTTCATCCTTGAACAGGCGGCGCAGCGGTTCGATGATCTCCTTAAAATCAACGTGGTCGGGCAAGCCGCCGACGTTGTGGTGGCTTTTGATAACAGCCGCTTCTCCAACGCCGCTTTCAACGACGTCAGGATAGATGGTGCCCTGGACAAGAAAGTCGACATGGCCAATTTTCCTGGCCTCGTCTTCAAAAACGCGGATAAACTCTTCACCGATGATTTTTCGCTTTTGCTCCGGGTCGGTGACGCCGGCAAGGCGGCCGAGAAAGCGCTGACGCGCGTCGACGCGGATGACCTTGACGCCCAGCGCGCCCATAGCCTGCATGACCTCGTCGCCCTCGTTTTTGCGCAGCAGGCCGTGGTCGACGAAAATGCACGTCAGCTGCTGGCCGACAGCGCGGTGCAGCAAAGCGGCGGCAACAGAGCTGTCGACGCCGCCTGACAGCGCGAGCAGCACCTTGCCGCTGCCGACGCGGGCGCGACATTCCTCAATCGCCTGGGCCGAGTAGGACGACATGGTCCAGTCGGCGCTCAGGCCGCAGATATTGTACAAAAAGTTTTTGAGCACCGCCGTCCCATATTCAGTGTGCAGCACCTCGGGATGGAACTGCACGCCGTACAGGCGCTTTTCCGTGTTTTCGATGGCGGCGGTGGGGCAGCCGGCCGTCGACGCGACGGCGTGAAAGCCGGGCGAAAGGCGCTCGACCTCGACACCGTGGCTCATCCAGCAAATGGAAGACTCCGGAATACCGGCAAACAGGGCGCAGCAGCCGCTGTGACGCAGCTCGACCTTGCCATACTCGCGGGTTTCGGCCTTTTTGCAGCTGCCGCCCAGCAGATGGGTCATCAGCTGTTGGCCATAACAGATGCCCAGTACGGGCACGCCCAGCTCAAATACCTCTTTATCGATCATGGGCGCGCCCGGCTCAAATACCGTGGCCGGCCCGCCGGTGAATATAATGCCGCTTGCATGAAAATCGCGGATGCGCTCAATGCCGGCGCTGTACGGGATGATCTCGCAATAAACCCCGCATTCGCGCACGCGCCGGGCGATCAGCAGGTTATATTGCCCGCCAAAATCCAGCACGAGGACGCGCTTTTGTCCGTTCATACACTCTCCCCCTATGGTTATAGTCCAAGTAATTTTATTTTGACATAAAATGCGGTAAAAGGCAACTGTTTTCTTGACGCAAAGCCCACATTTTGGCTGCCGTGCACACGCTGGCGCGCAAGGAATAATCCCCATTGAATGCGCAAGACTATTTGCAAAACCAATGTTCTCAGCCATTCACTCTACGAGGAGGAATATTTTTGAAACGCAACCATCGCACCATCACCCTTGCGCTGTCCTGCACGCTCAGTCTCAGCCTGCTGCTGGCGGCCTTCACCCCCGCGGGGGCGCTGTTCGGCCGCAAAAAGGCAGAGGAAAGCGCTGTGCAGACCTTTGCCAAATCGGCCGACGTCGGCGCCAGCGTCGACTTTACCGCCGACGACTTTACAAGCCGCGTTACCGGCGACGCCGAGCTGGACGGCATCGTCCTGTCCGCCCTGCCCGACGACGAAGCGGGCATCCTGCGCCTGGCCGGGCGCAACGTCTCCCACGGAGAAAGCATCGCCATCGACAGCCTGGGCGCCCTTTCCTTTATTCCCCTGAGCGAGGGGGATATTCACACCAGCTTCTCCTTCATCCCCGTCTTTGCAGGGGCGACGGGCGGCGAGAGCGTAGACGTCGCCATCAACCTGTCGCAGACCCCCAATTCAGCCCCCATCGCCCGCGATCTGACGCTGGAGACCTATATCGATCTGCCGCTGTGCGGCGCTTTTTCCGCCGTTGATCCCGACGGCGACGCCTGCACCTTTTCCATTTTATCCGACCCGGCGCACGGCCAGGTCACACTGACGGAAAGCGGCTTCTGCTATACCCCGGACGGCCGCGCCGGCAGCGACAGCTTCACCTATCAGGCGCGCGACGCCTTCGGCAACCCCTCTAAGGCGGCCACTGTGTCCATCGACGTCAAAAAGCGCCCTTCCGACAGCCGCGTCACCTACACTGACATGGCACAGTCCACGGCGCACTATCAGGCCGTCAAGCTGGCTGAAGCAGGCGTATTGACTGGCGAGCGCATTGGCTCCGACAGCTTTTTGAAGCCGGAGCAGGAAGTGACGCGAGCCGAATTTGTCGCCCTGGTGGCGTCGGCTGTCGAGCTGCCGCTGCCGACGGCGGCCGTCAGCACCGGTCTTGCCGACAATGAAGCCATCCCGACCTGGGCGCAGCCCTATATCGCCGCAGCCGTCAGCTCAGGCGTCGTCTACGGCCAGACAGGGGACGACGGCAACCGCATTTTCCGCGCCGGAGACACCGTCACCCGCGCTGAAGCGGCCAGCATCATCCAACGCGCCGCCCGCATGACGACCGACGGGCGCACCATGGACTTTGCCGACGCAGACGCCGTCCCCACCTGGGCCGCGCAGGCTGTCACCACGGTCAGCGCAGCGGAAATTATGGAAGCCTACCCCGATCAGACCATCCGCCCCAACGACCCTGTCACCCGTGAGGACGCAGTCAAAATGCTGTACGAAACAATGGTCCTTTTAAACGAGCGCGGGGAAGGCGCTCTCGGCTCCCAAAACAGCTGATTCCCTGCGAAAAAGACGCCGCCTGCTTTTGGACGGCGTCTTTTGTCTTACGCTTCCGGCTCTTTGGGCTCGACCAAAATAGTTTGAAACTGAAAGTAATTGACCATACCGGGGCGGGCACCCTGCGGCTTTTTCACATACCGGGCGCGCGTCCAATCGACGGCGGCGCGGCTTTGCGCCCTGAGTGAGGAATATTGGGCGGCGACAGCCGCCGCCGCTTCAATGGCGGCGGGCGTCGGCTCGCGGCCGTCGCGCAGGGGCAGGATGACATGGCTGCCAGGCGCGTTTCTCACATGGAACCACAGGTCATTTTTCTGCGCCCAGCGCAGCGTCAGCTCCTCGTTTTCCGTATTGCTGCGGCCGCACAGCGCTTCAAAGCCATCCGGCAGGGGGAAGCGGCGCGGGGCAAACGCCTGCGGCTTAGGCTTCTTTCCGCTGCTTTTGCGGTTTTTGATGTACCCGGCTGAAGCGAGCTCCTGCCGGATGCCCTCTACGTCGCGGGCTGTCTGCGCCCCCTCCAGGGTATAAAGCACAGCGGAGAGATATTCCCGCTCGCGCTCGCCTATTTCGATCTGCTCGCACAGCTTTTGCTCAGCATTCTTCATGCGGGCGTATTTTTTATACATCCTCTGTGCATTTTGCTGGGGAGACAGGTCGGGATCCAGCTCGATAACGGCCTGGGGCATCCCTTCGGTAAAATAGTCGGTTACACGGGCCTGCTTTTCTCCTGAGCGGATGGCGTGCAGGTTGGCGGTGATGAGATCGGCGTCGTGCTTGAGCTTCTCGCGCCCTTCGGCCTCGTGCAGCTCCTGGCGCTGGCTGCCCAGCTTGCGCTCGATGCGCGCAAGTGCGCTCGTCACCGTCTTTTTAAGCCCCGATGTCGCCGCGCGCTGCGCTTCTTCCTGCGCGCGCTGGCCAAAGCACTGGTCGATGGCGCTGGAAAAGCTGTCGGCAGGCACACACTGAATTCCGGGGCGGCTTGTGACGGGGATACAGGAAAAGTCGGCCGCCCTGCCGCCGCGGATGAGCAGCCAGGGCCGAAGATCCCCCTGCAAAGCGGTGTCGCGCAGCGCCCCGAGCTGGCGGACCAGCTCGTCCTCCCGCCCGCCGCTGCGGAAAATCAGCTCGCCAGCCAGAAAAGGGGACAGGCCTTCCAGCAGGCCGGGCAGGGCGCGCTCTGGCTCGGCCTGCTGCATGGCCTCCCGCACGGCGGCGCGCAGCGTTTCCTCCCCCGCCTGCAGAAGGCGCGGGATGTCGCGTCGGGGCGGCATACGGTATTTCAGCCCCGGCAGCACCGGCCTGTCGGGGGACATGTCTGCGTCCACCCGCTTGAAGCAGGCCAGGATACGCCCTTCTCCGTCGGCTAAAATCAGGTTGGTGCGGCGGCCCATCAGCTCGCACAACAGCGATCTCTCCTCCTGATCCCCCAACTCGCCTGTGACGGAAAATCGGATGTGCAGCATCCTCTCTCCGTCCGGCTGATCGACGGACAGCACCCGCCCGCCGGCCAGATGCTTGCGCAGCACCATACACAGCATGGGGGGCGTCTCGGGATTTTCGGCGCGGATGTCGGTCAGATGGACCCGGCCAGAAGCGCCGGCAGCCGAGACCATCAGGCGGCAGGCTCCATCTGCACCGCGCAGGTGGAGCAGCGCTTCGCCGGGATGCGGCATATAAACTTTGTCGACGCGCGCGCCCTTCAGCCGGCTGTCCAGCTCGCGGGCCAGCGCGCCCAGGGTCATTGAATCGAGCGGCATGGTGTTCTCCTTTTTTACATAGCCTGTGTGAGGATACGCAGCATGTCCTGCTGCTCGGCGGTGTCCAGGCCGGCCAGACGGCGCCCGTCCAGGGCCTGACGGCAACGCTCGGCTTCGCGCGCGACATATTCTGCAAACAGCGGATCGCCCCGCATTGCGTCGGAAAACAGCCCGCCGTTTCTCAACGGCAAAGCTCCCAGTCCCCCGCGCGCCGACAACACGCAATACAGGTGATCCCATTCGCGCGCCAGCTTTTCCTGTATAACAGCGCAGCCTTGCTGCGCCAGAAAACGCCGCAGGGTACGCGCCCGCGTCATGGGCTGAAGAACCAGCAGATGCTGTCCGTCCAGCGCCCAGGGCGACTGCTCAAGGATATGGCAGATGGTGTCGCCCCCCATGCCGCAGATGACGACGGCGTCGGCCATATCGGGGGTAAAGCTGCGCAGTCCGTCGCACAAAACGGCGGTGATCTGCCCTTCCATGCCGCAGCGGGCGATGGTTTCACGCGCGCGGGCGAGAGGGCCTTCCCGGATGTCGCAAGCATAAGCCCGCGCCGCGCCGCGCCGTACCAGCTCGGCACAGAGGTAAGCGTGATCGCAGCCAACGTCAATGACGCTGTGTGCCCCCTGGCACAGCTCGGCGGCCAGCAGCAGGCGCGGGGTCAGATTCATGGCGTTTCTCCTTCCGGGGTTGTGATGTTTTTACGGGATAGTGTTCTGACGGGGCGTAAAGCCTGCGCCGTCCGCCTTGTCCGGCGGGCGGGGGCTACATGGGCAGGCTTTCGCTTCTCATCTTATAGGCTCTTGTCTCCAGCTTTCGGATAAATTTGCCTATCTCCGCACACCCGGCATATTTCTCCCGTATGTATCGAAGGACAAGCAGCCGATCCTTTGCCCTTCTCCTCGCTTTACGCGCCAGTTTCAGCTGCTTGGCCAGCTGATATCCCTGGCTTGCATTGAAAGAGGTTATTTCGATAATATGCTCAAGGTCATTGCACTGGTGATCTGCCGCTTTCAAATCCGCGATGCTTTCCTTTTCCAGAATCTCCAGCTTGCTGAAAACACTCTCTATCCTTCTGTGCTCGGCCAATATATCCTCAAGATATGCAAGATCCACATCCGCAGCCTCCAGCATGGAGGGATCCTGCACGTCTTCGATGCGGAACGGGTACTCCCGCAGCGCTTTTGACAGGTTTTTCAAAACGTTTTCCGCCTTGTCCTTGTTGTCGAACACATAGGCTTGCCCCCTGTCAAACGTGTCGACGATTTTCTTGGACGGGTCTATCCGTATATATCTTGCACCGTCTGTGACTATACATTGCATCTCATCACCTTATTCTTTCTTTTTCAGGCAAATTTTCTGCAATTTCCCCCAGCCTTTCCCTGAGCCAGCCATATGCGGATGCTCTTCTTTTCTCCCCATACAGGAACGCCCCGCAAAATACGGCGATTTTGCGGGGCCTGTCCAATGTTTCAAACCACTTACGCCACACCCGTGGCGTTCCGCAGGTGGCCGCCGCTTATTTCGACTGGAAATAAGCGTTGAGCTTGGCGACCAGCTCGTCAGCGTCTGTGCCGTGGACGGCGCAGGCGTCTTCGATGCTTTCCCCGCGGGAGCCGGGTCAGCCCAAGCAGTGCATCCCGATTTCCAGGAAAAACTGCGCGGTGTTGACGTCCTGCTCCAGCACTTCGCCAATCAGGCTGCGCTTGGTAACGGTCATAATAACACCTCCATTGCTTTTAAAATCTCAACAATGGTGTTATTATACCCTTTTTTTTCCCGTTTTTCAATGCCCATATTGATTTTCTTGACAAGGCGGCCGGCGCGCGATATGATTAACCAATAAAACACTTTCATTTATGGATACAGGGAGCTTGTGCTATGAAAAAACGTATTCTAACCGGCGACCGGACGACGGGTCGGCTGCACCTGGGGCATTACGTCGGCAGCCTGCAAAGCCGCGTCAAGCTGCAGCATGATTACGACACCTTCATCCTGCTGGCCGATGTTCAGGCGCTGACCACCCATTTTGAAAATCCCGGCCTGATAAGCCAAAGTATTCTGGACGTCGCCATGGACAACCTTTCGGTCGGCCTTGACCCGGAGATCGCCACCATTGTGCAGCAGTCGGCCATCCCCGCCATCGCAGAGCTGACTATTTTCTATTCCATGCTGGTCAGCGTCAATACCCTGCGCCACAACCCCACCATCAAAACAGAAGCGGGAAACTACGGCTATGACGACATGACCTACGGCTTTTTGGGCTATCCCGTCAGCCAGACGGCCGATATCACCTTCTGCAAGGCCCATCTGGTGCCGGTGGGCGAGGATCAGGCCCCCCATCTCGAGCTTTCACGCAAGATTGTCCGCCGTTTCAACGACCTTTATTCCCCCGTGCTCGTCGAGCCGCAGATGATGCTGAGCGACTGCCCCCGTCTCGTCGGGCTGGACGGCAACGCCAAGATGGGCAAAAGTCTGGGCAACGCCATCTACCTGTCCGACGACCGCGACACGGTGTACAAAAAGGTCATGAACGCCCTGACAGACAAAAGTCGCCTGCAGAAAACCGACCCCGGCCATCCAGAGGTCTGTACCGTCAGCGCCTATCACAAAGCCTTCAACCCGGCGGAATACGACAATGTCTGCGAAATGTGCCGGGCCGGCGCCATCGGCTGCGTCGCCTGCAAAAAGAACCTTTCAGGCGTGCTCAACGATATGATGGACCCCTTCCGGGAAAAGCGCGCCTATTATGAAAGCCATTTGGATGAGGTCAAGGACATCATCCGTACCGGCAGCAAAAAGGCTGGCGCCATCGGCAACGAAACGGTACGAGAAGTGAAAGACGCCATGAGCGTTTTAGTCAAATAAGACAACGAAGGTCTGCAATCCGTTTCGGTTGCAGACCTTTGTGCGCCCCGCCCTGGCGTGGCGCACAGGCGGCAGGGAAATCACGCTTTGCCCTTTGCTGTCCGTCTCGTCACGCTTCCCCCTGCGCGCGCAGCTGGGTCCTTCCCCCAATCCATCGCAGGTAAATGAGACAAATGGCCAGCGACAGGAGCGTCGCCGCAGGGGCGGCAAGGCCCATGTCGTACAGGCTGGATCCGGCGTGGCGGCTCATCAGATAGGTGACGGGGATGCGCACGCCGAACGTCGCCACCATGCTGTGCGCAAACGCGATGACCGCTTTGCCGCAGCCGCTGAAATAAGAATTCATGCAGAACACAAAGCTGACCAGGATGCAGTCGAGAGAATAAGCCCGCAGGTACTGTGCCGCCGCTGTGACGACAGCGGGATCCCTGCTGAAGATGCCGGTCAGCGTTTCCGGCAAAATCTGGGAGTAGAGACAGACGGCGACGCCGGCTATCAGGGAAAAGCCGATGCCGCACCACAGCCCGCGGTAGGCCCTGCGCGGCTTGCCCGCCCCCATATTCTGTGCCGTGACGGTGGCGACAGCCGAGGCAAAGGCCCCCGGCGGCAGCATGGCGAAGCCAATAATGCGCTCCACCACGCCGACGGCGGCCGACGCGACGACCCCCATGGTGTTGATGATGGCGGTGATGATAAGAAAGGAGACGTTGACCAGCGCATCCTGCAGCGCCAACGGCAGGCCCACCACCAAAATTCGCTTGACCGACGCAAAATCCAGCCGGATATGCTCGCGCCGAATAGGAAACGCCAGGCCCCTGTGCTTCATATAGAGCAGTGAAGCCAAAAAACTGACGCCCTGAGCCAGGACAGTAGCCGTCGCTGCGCCCGCCGCGCCCATACCGAACGCGCCTGTCAGCAGAAAATCCATCGCAATGTTGATGGCGCAGGCCAACCCGATGAAGTAGACGGGGGTTTTGCTGTCGCCCGTACCTCGGAATACGCCGCTGACGCCGTTATAGCCGATGATAAAGGGGATGCCGCAGGCGCAGATGAACAGATATCGCATGGCGTCGGCCACCGCTTCAGGCGGCGTTTCCATAATGGCAATTGCCGGGCGCACGCACAAAAGCATGACTGGCGTCAGCACGGCAGCCAAAAGGCAGAAAAGCACGGCGACCGTCCCGACGGCACGGGCTGCGCCGTCGTCGTTTTTCTCCCCGACACGGCGGGCGATGAGCACGGTGCCGCCCATTGATACCCCCAGGATAATGCCGGTAATGGTCTGCATAACCTGAGAGCCGATGGCGACGGCTGACACCGCCGCCGAGCCGGTAAACCGCCCCACGACGAACAGGTCGACGGCGCCGTACAGCGCCTGCAAAAAGCTGGCCAGAAGAAATGGGGCGGCAAAGCGCAGCAGCGCCGGCCCGATGGCCCCCTCGGTCAGTTTGTTTTCCCGGTTCAAATACCCACCTCCAGCAAAAAAGCCGGATAAGAACAGGCCCCTGCCTGCCATCTTATCCGGCACGTCAAGCAACGACATACCCTCCGATGTATTTCTCAGTGAGTATACCATATTTCGACGTCGATTGCAACGGCTAAAGAAAGGTGTGTGTGAAAATGCCGCGCCGTCCCCTGTTCTTTCTCTTCTGTAGCCTGCTGCTGGGCCCCCTTGTCTTTGGGATCCATCGCGGCGGGCCCTCGGTCAGCTACAGTGTGACAGGCACCGTCCTTTCGGCTGACGATACGCAGGTCGTCTTTTCCTGCGATGCATACGGCCGAAGCGGGATGTCAGCGGGAACAGAGCTTTGCTTTTTCTGGTCGGACGCTGCCGTCGATCCCCCTTCCCTTTGCCGTGGCGACCGGCTGCTGGTGCGTCACTCCGGCAGCGTTGACGCAGGCCCGGCGCGCAGGCTGACAGAGGTCGGCGATGTCCGCCGGCTGGCCCCCGTCGGGCCGCCGGCTTACGACAGCCGCCGCGCGCGGCAGTTTGTCCTTGATGCGGCCGTCGCAGCGGCCGGGCGGGATCGTATCCTGATCAAGTGCCTGTCGGACAGCGGCGCGGCCAAAGTCGGCGATTTCCTCCTCTTATCGCAGGAGGATATGCTTCTTTACACCCCGCCTGCGCTCAGGCCCGGGCAGTACATCCGCGTATATTGGGGCGGGCTGCTGGTGCAGACGGCGCCCCCTCACGCCGCCCCTGTTGGCGGTGTCGAGGTGCTGGGCCAAAGCCCCGAGCTGCGCCATACGCTGGAAGGAGAGATCCTGCGCGCCGGCCCGGAGGACGCAGAGGTGCTTTGCCTGCAAAGCGCTTCGCCGCTGACGCAGGCGGGACAGCGTTATCTGTTCTCGCCCGATGCCGTGACGGAAAGATCCCCCTCCCTGCGCGAAGGCGACCGCGTGCGCATTTACCATCGCGGCATGATCCGCAGCATCGCCCATGGACATCTAACATCGGTAGGCCGGGTGGAAATCCTGGAAAACTAGGCGCCAAAAAGCCCCCGCCGGCCGGCGGGGGCATCTTGTTCAACTGATGTAAGGGTTAATCAGCCCTGCTGCTCCTTAATCTTGGCGAAGCAGTCGCTGCAATAGACCGGGCGATCGGTCTTGGGCTCGAAGGGTACCTTAGCCTCCTTGCCGCAGGCGGCGCAGGTGGCGGTAAAATACTCTCTCGGGCCGCGGGCGGCGTTCTTGCGGGCGTCGCGGCAGGCTTTGCAGCGCTGGGGCTCGTTCTGGAAGCCGCGCTCTGCGTAAAACTCCTGCTCACCGGCGGTGAACACGAACTCCTGGCCACATTCCTTACATACTAAGGTCTTGTCTTCGTACATTGGCGTTTACCTCTCTTTTGTTCCCTTTTGCGGGTTTGGTTTTATGCGAACAGGGTGATTCCTGCTGTCGCCTTGCGATAAAACTTGCGCAAATTTGCGCCGGATACGCCGTATGGCATTGTCGACTGACTTTGCCGGGCGATGCAGACGTACCGCTATTTCAGACGCCGTATATCCCTGAAGGTACGGATCCAAAACAGAGGCCTCCAAAGCAGACAACAGGCCGGAGAGGGCTTCCTTTATCTCTCGCGCCGACTCGCTTGCCAGAACTTCGGTCTCGGGATCGGAAAGTATATCATCTGCAGTGCTTTCTGGAATATGAAGCCGCCCGTGCGCGCCGGCAACCTCGCATGCCCCGCTGCGGGCCTGACGCCGCACGGCGTCAAGAATCTGGTTGCGGATACAGGCTGCGGCATAGGACTCGAAATACGGGGAACGCTGCGCATCATAGGTACGGATGGCCTTTAAAAGGCCAATCATCCCTTCCTGATATAAGTCGTCAACGTCGCCGCCTTGCAGAAAATAAGGGCGGATAATGGAACGAACCAGCCGCGCGTATTGCGCGACGGCTTCCTCTTCGTTTCGCTCATCCAGGGCGAAAAATTGTGAATCCAACATTTTGTCCTGCCTGGTTTCCTGCCGGTCATCCCCGGCATCAGGGTTCCTTGAGTGATAGTATAGCCCTTTGTGCATCTTCTGTCAAGAGCAATCTTTCAAAGGGACGATTTTTGTTGAATGTTGACAGTATCATTTGAGCAATTCTTCTGGATCAACCGAATATTCCTCTTTCACGGTCGACAGGTTGACAATGGTGCGGGTGCTCATCACCCCGCTGACGCTTTTGACGTCGTTGAGCAGGCGCTCAAGTGTCTGTGTCGTATCGGTGACGATTTTCAGAATAAAGTCGGAATCCCCTGTAATATAGTGACATTCGAGGATTTCCCGGTTTTCGCGGACAAAGGCGGTAAAGCGGTCGATGTATTTCGGGTGCTCAAGCGTGACGAACATGAAGGCGGTGACGTCCTTGCCTGCTTTTTTATTGTCCAGGATGGTGGTGTGTCGGCTGATAAGGCCGGAGTTTTCCAGCTTGCGGATGCGTTCAATGACGGCCGATACCGACATGCCGACATGGTCGGAAATGACCGACGCATTTTCCCTCGCGTTGGCTTTAAGGCTTTTGAGTATTTTGACGTCAATTTCGTCCATAGCAAAAATCCCTCCTTCTTTTTATTTCATTATACCAATTCTCCGAAAACTTTCAAGCGTAAACCGTTCTTTACGCAAAAAAAGACGGCCCGAATCATCAGGCCGTCTAACGGGCGGTTATAAATGGCTGCCGTCGTCCAGCCGGATAAGCCGCCGTATGGCGCCGACAGCGGCATCAATGGCCAAACCCGTGTCAAGGCACTGCGGGTCGCTCAGCCCCCGCCTTTTCCGTTCCTGGTTCCAGCAGACCGACAAAATACAGCCGGCGCGTGCGCGCAGGACGGCTGCTGTTATAAAAAGGGCTGCGCTTTCCATTTCCGACGCCAGACAGCCGGCTTTGATCCATTGCTCCCATTTGCTTTGCAGTCGTTCCCCGGCCGGCATGCGCTCTGGGCTGTGCTGGCCATAAAAGGAATCCTTGCTCTGCACGACGCCGATATGGGTTTTGGCCCCCGTTTCCCGCGCCGCCTCCAGCAGGGCGGACGTCACCGTCCAGTCGGCAACGGCGGGGTATTCCAAATCGACGTATTCGCGGCTGGTCCCTTCCATGCGGACAGAGGCCTGGGCGACGACCAGATCTCCCCCCGTCACCTGTTCAGCCATACCGCCGCAGGTGCCGACGCGCACAAAGGTATCCACCCCCGCCATGCGCAGCTCTTCTGCGGCGATGGCCGCCGACGGGCCCCCTATCCCCGTCGACAAAACGAGGACGGGGCAGCCGTCAAGCGTGCCCAGCCAGGACAGATATTCCCTGTTCTGCGCCAGGAAACGGGGGCTTTCCAGCCGGCGAGCGATGCTCTCCACCCGCCCGGGATCGCCGGGCAGGATGGCGTAGCGCGCGCCGTGGCTGCCGTCCAGCCCGATGTGGTAAAGGGGCCGCATTTATTCCACCGTGACTGATTTTGCGAGGTTGCGCGGCTTATCGATATCGCAGCCGCGGTAGACGCCCATGTAATAGGACAGCAGCTGCAGCGGCACGATAGACAGGGAGGCCGTCAGCTCAGGCAGGCTTTGCGGCAGATGGATGACATGGTCGCACACCTCGCCGTCTGCCTGATAGCCGCCGTTTGTAATGAGCAGGACGCGGGCGCCGCGGGCGCGCACCGCCTTGATGTTGGAGACAATTTTTTCATACAAAGCGGGATCGGTTGCCAGCGCTGCCACCAGCGTCCCGTCTTCAATCAGGGAGATTGTACCGTGCTTGAGCTCGCCGCCGGCGTATGCTTCGGAGTGGATGTAGCTGATTTCCTTGAGCTTGAGGGACGCTTCCTGTGCGGCGGCATAATCGACGCCGCGGCCGATGAAAAAGGTGCTCTGCTGATTATAATACAGCTTAGCGACGCGGCTAATCTCCTCGCGTGATTGCAGCATGGTCTCGATTTTGTCGGGCAGGGCGAGAATTTCCGCGCAATAGCGGCGGGCCTCGTCCTGCTGCATGGCGCCGCGGGCCAGCGCCGCTTTGACGGCGATGAGATACAAGGCGGCCAGCTGCGCCGAATACGCCTTGGTCGTGGCAACGGCGATTTCCGGCCCTGCCCAGGTGTACAGGACCCCGTCGGCCTCGCGCGCCGCCGAGGAGGAGACGACGTTGCACACCGCGATGGTGCGCGCCCCGCGCTTTTTGGCTTCGCGAAGCGCGGCCAGGGTATCGGCCGTCTCGCCCGACTGGCTGATGATGATGCACAGGTCTTCCGGTCCAATGATGGGATCGCCGTAGCGGAATTCGCTGGCAACCTGGGCCAATACCGGGATACGGGCCAGCTTTTCAATAACGGCTTTGCCGACCAGCCCGGCGTGCAGGGCGGAACCGCAGGCCACCATATGAATGTTGCGCACGTTTTTAAAGACTTCGTCGGTCAGGCCATACTCGTCCAGCGCCGGCAGGCCGCCCCTGATGCGGGAGGTCACCGTGTCGCGCACCGCCTTGGGCTGCTCAAAGATCTCCTTGAGCATGAAGTGCTCATACCCGCCCTTTTCGGCCGAGGAGACGTCCCAGTCGACCGTCTTGGGCTCCTTGTGGATTTCCTCGCCGTCCAGGGTGTAGAAGCGGATGCCGTCCGGCGTGACGTGGACGATTTCCTCATCCTCCGGCACGGCGTAGCGTCGGGTGACGCTCAAAATGGCGGGGATATCGGACGCTATCATGTTCTCCCCTTCGCCGAAACCGACGATCAGGGGGTTGTCGCGGCGGACACAGACCATCTCGCCCGGCTTATCAGATGAAATGACGCTGATGGCAAAGCCGCCGCGCAGGCGGCGCACCACCTGTGACAGGGTCTTGACCATGTCGCCGCAATAGAGCTTCTGGAACAGGTGAGCGGCCGTTTCTGTATCGGTCTCGCTTTTAAAGGTAAAGCCGTCGGCTTCCAGCTCGGCCCGCAGCTCAATGTAGTTTTCAATAATGCCGTTGTGCACCAGGGCAAAACGGCCGTCTGCGCTCATATGGGGGTGGGCATTTACGTCGCTGGGCGCGCCGTGGGTGGCCCAGCGGGTGTGGCCGATGCCGCAGGTGCCCTCCATGCCGCCCTGGGCGGCAATTTTGTCATCCAGCGTCTTGATGCGCCCCTGGGTCTTGACTATCTTCAGTCCGTCCGACGCCTGCGTCACAATTCCCGCTGAGTCATATCCGCGGTATTCCAGCGTATACAGCCCCTTGAGCAGCAGGGGCAGGGCCGCTTTGCGGCCGGTGTATCCTACAATTCCACACATGGTGATTTCTCCTTTATCGTAAAATGGATGGTAAGGTCGTTACAATGCAGCGACAGCGGCTTCAATAACGCCGGCCGCTTCCCGGGCCCAATGGGCCACATCGTTTTGGTCGCGCCCTTCAACCATGACGCGCACCAGTGCTTCGGTGCCCGACGGGCGGATGAGGATGCGCCCCTCGCTGCCGAAATGCGCTTCAATGCGGGCGATGACGTCCCGCACTGCGGGAAGCTCGGTCACTTGCCTTTTGACGCTGTTGGGCGCCTTTACGTTGACGGTGACCTGCGGGTAAACGGGCACTGCGGCGCATAGCTCCGACGCTTTTCTGCCCGATTTTTTGAGCATGCAAAGGAAGTGCACGGCGGTCAGCTGCCCGTCGCCGGTGGTGGCATAGTCGGACAGAATGACGTGGCCCGACTGCTCTCCCCCGATGTTCCAGCCCTTTTGCCGCATTTCCTCCAGCACATAGCGGTCGCCAACCTTGGCGCAGCCGACCTCAATGCCCCGCTCGCGGCAGTAAGAGCGCAGGCCGAGGTTGGACATGACGGTAGCCGAGACGCCCCCCTTGAGCGCGCCCTGCTTCTGCATATCCTCGGCCAGAAGGGCAAGGATGCGGTCGCCGTCGATGACCTGGCCCTTTTCATCGGCCAGCAGGCAACGGTCGGCGTCGCCGTCAAAGGCAGCGCCGATGTCATAGCCCCCTTCGGTGACGGCCCGGCAAAGGCTGTCCATATGGGTTGAGCCGCAGCCGTCGTTGATGTTGACGCCGTTGGGTTCGTGGTGGATAACGGTACAGGCGGCCCCCAGCGCGGTGAAGATGCGCTCCGCCGTCGTGCTGGCCGCGCCGTTGGAGCAGTCCAGGACAATACGCAGCCCGTCCAAACGGCCTGGGGCGCTTTTGATGATATGGTCGGTGTATTCCGCTTCGGCCGACAATTCCAGGTGGGTGATGCGGCCCAGCTTCTCCCCCGTCACCATGGCTTCGGCGGGCGGGCTGTCGATGTAATGCTCGATGCGCTCTTCCTGCGCGTCGGTCAGCTTATAGCCGGCGCTGCCGAAAATTTTGATGCCGTTGTGCTCAAAGGGGTTGTGCGACGCCGAAATGACAAAGCCGGCGTCGACGGCGTGGGTCGCCGTCAAAAGGGCGACGGCCGGTGTGGGCAGCACGCCGAGGGAGACGACGTCGGCCCCGGCGGCGCAAATGCCGGCCTGCAGTGCCGCTTCCAGCATGTTGCCGGAAATGCGGGTGTCGCGCCCGATGAAAAAACAGGCGCGGTGCTTGAGCTCGCGCGTCAGCACCCAGGCGGCGGCTACGCCGATTTTATAGGCCAGCTCGGCCGTTAGCTCGACATTGGCGACCCCGCGGGCGCCGTCGGTTCCAAAATATTTTCCCATAGTCGCAGTCCCCCAAATTACATCAGCCGGCACCCTGCGTATCGGCAGCCGGACGGCGACCAT
>CAJMOV010000014.1 GCA_905215125.1 uncultured bacterium
ATTTAATGGTGTATGCATTACTTAGTGGGTATGGCATACACCATTTTTATTGGATCGGCGATAAACCACGGCATGGCGAAGATGCCGACTACGCCGCCGGTTTCCGCAATGGCGCGGATTTCGTCGTCGCTCTTGCAGCGTGCATGGGGGTGTATTTTTTCCACGCCCGTGTGGGTCGCCACGACAGGGGCTTTACTGTATTTGCAGGCGTCCATGGTCGTGTTGTACCCGCAGTGGCCCGTGTCGACCACGATGCCCAGCTCATTGCATTTTTGCACAAACTGTATGCCGAACTTGGAGAGGCCGGCGCCCCCGTTGGGCTCCATGCAGCCGGCGCCGATCAGGTTGTGGTTATTATAGGTCAGCTGCTGCACCCGCAGGCCGAAGCGGTAGAGAAGCTCCAGCAGCCCCAGGTCCTTGCCGTAGCCAAGGGCTTCCTGGCTGGTGACGATGCCCGCTTTGAGGTTTTCCGCTTTGCAGCGGCGGATGTCGTCCGCCGTCGTGCATTTGACAAGCCAGGGCTTTCTGTCAAATTCCTCCTGCAGCTCCAGGGCGGACCGAAGCGCCTCCTCCCGGGTGTTGATGCTCAGCTGGCGGCAGCCCCCGGTCAGGCCGCTTTCATACCAGCAATCGCGGTACAAATCGGCGTATTGGCCGTTTACCATGCGGCGCAGGATTTCAGCTGTGGCCCAGCTGCACTGCGCCGCTTCGTCGCCGGGGCAGCGCTCACGGGCGAGAGACAGCAATTCCTCTTCTGCGCCTTCAGGCAAAGAGTAGGTTCCCACCGGCCCCTGAAACAGCATGTCCAGGATAATGCTGCTTTCATGAAGGGCTTTCGCCCGGTCTTCCTGCTCCTGCGTCAAATGGAAATCGTACAACGGCTCGATCATTGCTTTTCCTCCTCTATCTTTGATTTTTGAAAAATATAATCTGCAGCGGACAGATCCTCTGCGGCCAGCCCCTGGGCTTCGAATACGGTGATGTCTTCAGGGGAGACGCGGCCGGGCAGCTCAAGGGAAAGCACTCGGCCGATTTCGCCCAGCAAATGCTCCTGCAAAACCTCACCCTGGCGCAGGGGGATGAGAAAATCGCCGGCCTCGTTCATGCAGGACTCGCGGCTGTCGCAGAAAAAGCGGGACTTGCAGATCGCCTCGGTATCAAGCTCGCGGTAGCGGGCGCCGCAGGCGCCGACGGCGTTGACATGGGCCCCGGGCGAAAGGTGCGCGCCGAAAAGGACCGGCTCGCGGGCTGCAGTGACGGTGCAGATGATATCCGCCCCGTTTACCGCCGCGCGGACGTCGCCGCAGCAGTCCCGGATGGGGATGCCGTGCGCGGCCTGCATTTCCGACTGAAAGCGCCTGACACTGTCGGGGTTGATATCCCATACGCGGACCTCGTCAACAGCGCGGACAAGGCGGATAGCTTCCAGATGGCGGCGGGCCTGCAGGCCGGAACCCAGCAGGCAAAGGACATGGGCATCGGGGCGGGCAAGCGCGTCGGTAGCAGCTGCGCTGACGGCCGCTGTGCGGATGCCGGTGATGCCTTCGCCGTCCAGAAACGCCTTGAGACTGCCCGTCTCGATGTCAAAAAGAACGACCGCGCCCTGATGAGAGGGTAAGCCGCGCTGAAAATTGTCTGGAAATACCGTGATGATCTTTGCGCCTGTCACGCCGAGACGGGGGTTGGCCGCGGGCATAACCCCTAAGATTTTTGCAGGGGATATCGGCATTGCGGTTCGCAGCGTCTGAATGGCGCGGCCGTATGAGTAATCGACCAGCGTGTCCTTCATCAGATTGATACATCCCTGCATATCCAAAAGCGCGGATACTTGCTCTCTGTCAAAATAGCGCATAGTAAAACCTCACAATTTTTATAGAGTAAGGGGTCGTGTTTTTAGTATAAAAGGAAAATGGTTGACTGTATATTGACAATAATTCGACAAAAAATTAAAATATTGGCAAAAGGAGGGATGGGTGTGAGCTTTCGCCTGGCTGTCGTCGGCCACAGCTCTTCAGTGGAGGAGATCATGGGAATTGTGGCGGAAACCTTTGATAACGTCGAAACCACCGGGGTTGAGCTGGCGAGCGATGAGATGACGGATGAAGCGGTGGAAAGGCTTCGGTCGCTGCTGCCCTGTCTGGACGGCGTCCTTTACACCCGCAGCGAGCCATATAAGCTGATTATCAGCCGCCTGGATCACGCGGGTGTGCTGGCGCGCTACGTCAACGTGGACGCATCCAGCTTTATACAAAGCCTGCTTATCGCAAGCCTGCAATACGGCGCCGACATCAGCCGCGTCAGTGTGGATACCCTGGATTACAACACCGTGATGGACGCCTACGGCTCGCTGAAATTCTCCGCCCAGCAGGTACATCCCGCAATGGTCAACATTGACACCAACGCAAGCCATTTTGTCGACGCCGCAGCCCAGGCGCACCGCGAGATTTACCACAGCGGGCTTTGCAGCGCCTGCATTACCAACATCCGCAGCGTTCAGGACACCCTGGCGGGGGAAGGGATCCCCTGCGTCCTGATGACGCCGGGGCCGGACATCTATATCAATGAAATTCGCCGTCTCATCCTGCATTGGCAGACAACCGAAAAGACAAAAGGGAACACGGCGATTGTACGCATCCGCGCGGAGCTGAATAACGACTATTACCTGCATCAGAAAACCATGGTGCAAAATGTGCTGGATCTCGGAAAGCTGACGGAAGCAATCGTCATGTTTGCCCAGCTTGTCAGCGGCGCGTTTATTCATGCAGGAGAGCAGGATTTTTATATTGTCTGCGGATATAAGGAGCTGTCGGACGCTACCAGCCAGTTTGCCAATCTGGATTTGCTGGCCCAGGTCTACGCGGGGACGCCATATCGTCTGGCGGTCGGTATCGGCACCGGCATCAGCATGCAAGCCGCCATGACCAATGCCGAGCTTGGAACGCAAAAGGCCTGGGTAGAGGGGTGCAACCGGGCCTACGTTGTCCACGAAAAGGATCATATTATTGGCCCGATACAGCCCAACGAGCTGCTGCACATGTGTCAGACACAGGTCAATTACCAGCTGACCAAGGTGGCGCAGGACTGCGGGATGTCGGTCAACACCATTCTGAGAATTGATACCTTTGTACGAAAAAAGAACAGCGGCAGCTTTATTACCGACGAGCTGGCCCGCGAGCTGCACGTCAGCTTTCGGACGGCGGCGCGGATGGTTGAAAAGCTGGAAAAAAACCATTATATTGTTGAAATCGGCCGCAGGGCGATCAACGGGCGCGGCCGTCCGTCCCGGCTGTTTCGCCTGCTGTGGTGACGGCCGTCCGCACAGATGCGCAAAAGCGCCCTGCGGCTTGGGGTATGGCAAAGCGCAAATAAAAAATGCGTCTCACCCTGAGACGCATTTTTGTATCATGAGGGCCGCCTGCCGTATGGGGCGGCTGATGGGCTAAGGCTCGACAAGAACGCCCAGCAGCGTCGCCAGCCCGGCCGCCTGCGCTGGGCTGACGATGGCGCCGCGCAGCTCCTCTGGGGGCTGGGACAGGACGGGGGCCGTCAGCTCGCAGCGGCGGAAATCAACGCCGGCAAGGGGCGTTTTGAAAAACGAGGCTTTGACAAAGCGGCAGTCCTCGGCGCTGAAATGCTTGAGACGCACTTCTGTCAGCGCCGCCTCGGTCAGGTCGCAGCCGCGCAGGCGCACGTCGGTCAGCCTTGTCCGGTCAAAGCCGGTAAAGCTCAGGCTGGCGGATTCAGCCGATACCTGTTTCAATACCGCGTCGGGAAAGCCGGCCCCCATCAGCTTGCAGGACACAAAGGCGCACCGCTCAAAATAAGCCCCTCCAAAACGGGCGCCGGAAAAATCGCATTGCTCAAACAGCACGTCGATAAAGCTGGCCCCTTCAAAGCCGCAGCCCTGCAGAACCATACCCTCCAGCCGGCTTTCACGCATGTCCAGCCGGCCAAAATCAGCGGCCGAGCAGTCGCAGCCTGAAGCGAAAACCCTGCACAGCAGCATTTCCTCAGCAATGCTGTCTTGGGCAAGCTCTAAAAACGACCGGATCTTTTTAAGGGATTCGGGCAATTTGGGCGCGGGGATCGGCGGATAAACGGGAATAGACATGGCTCAACCTCCAATGCAGACGGACGCAGGGGGAAATATTTTCGACAGTATCATTATAGCAGAAACCGCCTGCGTGACAAATCGTTTTTTTAAGCGGGAAATAAAATATTAAATGAAAAATCAGATCAGTGTGGCGCGTGAGATTAAAGTCATACATAATAAATTTTAATAAAATTTAAATGTCATAACCCCTGGCGTCCCTTGTGCAGCGGTCAACGGATCTGAGCCTGTAATATGCTTTAAGGCTGCAGCGCCCCGGGGGCCAAGGACTTATGTCAGCGGCGGCTTCTCCATGAGATATCCGGCAAAGACACCGCCCAGACAGATACGTTTAAGGTCGTCAATAAACGGGCGTATGACGGTGCGAGGCAGAAAATGCGCGCGCAGGAATATTGCTGCTGACAAAATCCAATGCTGCAAGCAAAAA
Organism: uncultured bacterium; assembly: GCA_905215125.1. GTDB lineage: Bacteria > Bacillota > Clostridia > Oscillospirales > Butyricicoccaceae > Ventrousia. The sequence continues at coordinate 4,539 of CAJMOV010000014.1, forward strand.
AATCCCTAGAACCGTTGCAGTTCTAGGGATTTTATGGTGGACTCTAAGGGACTTGAACCCCTGACCCTCCGCACGTCAAGCGGATGCTCTAGCCAGCTGAGCTAAGAGTCCATACAAGAGACGCTTATTATTATAGCAATGCAGCAGGAGCTTGTCAAGAGAAAAATCAAAAAAAGTTAGCTTGGCAAAAGGGGTGGGTTGTGGTAAGCTAAAGAGGTACATTCCAGTCCCCTTGTATTGGGAAAAACCATGTGAGCTTGGAGGAAATGTCATGCTGAGAACCAACAAAGAAGCGCTTCCCATCCTGCTGGTGCAGGGCGAAGTCCGCCATTCCCGCAGCAGCCAGACCTTCCGCATCAACACTGACGGCGAACCCTTTATCCTGCCCGCTACCGGCGGCATTACCTATAATGCAAGGATTGGCGACCCCTGCTGCGGCTGGGCGGCCGACCATCTCGAGCCGGGTGTGACGACCCGCAACAGCGACGACGCCTTTAACGCCGCCTATTCCAGCCTGTCCTGCATCGGCAACGTCGCTATCGTTCGCTCGGGCGACGCCAAGGGCGCACGCGGCTTTGTCACCGGCAAGCACGGCGGCTGCGAGCACCTCATCTGCTATTTTGACGACGAGACCATGGACAAAATGACCATCGGCGATAAAATCGACGTCCGTTCCTGCGGCCAGGGCATGACGCTGCTTGATTACCCAGACATCCTGCTGCGCAGCATGAGCCCCGAGCTGCTGGAGAAAATGAATATTGAGGAAAACGGCAAAAAGCTGCGCGTCGGCGTCGCCAAAATTGTCCCGGCGTCCATCATGGGATCCGGCCTGGGCGCGACGACGTCGCAGTTCGGCGATTATGACATCACCCTGCATGACCGCAAAATCACCGAGAAGTACGGCTTAAACGAGCTGCGCTTCGGCGATATCGTTGCGCTGATGGATGCGGACACCCGCTATGGCCGCACCTACCGCACCGGCGCCGTCACCATCGGCGTCATCGTCCACAGCGACTGTATTCTGGCCGGCCACGGCCCTGGCGTCACCACCCTGATGACCTGCAAAACCCGCCTTATCGAGCCGGTCATCGACCCCAAGGCCAACCTGGCGGATATGTTCCTGAAATAAAGTCCCACGTCCGCCGCAGGCTGTCCTGCGGCGGCTTTTTAGCAGCAGCTGGAAGGAGAACGCCCTTATCATGACCATCATCGACCTGAGCCAGCCCTTTGCTGGGAATATGCCGGTTTATCCCGGCGGGCCGCAGCCTGATTTCGCCCCGGCCGCCGCATTGGAAAGAGACGGCTTCCGCGAAACCCGGCTGCGCTTTGATTCGCACAACGGCACCCATGTCGACGCCCCGGCCCATCTGCTGGCCGGGGGCCGGGGGCTGGAAGTCTATCCCCTTGAAGCCTTTTTTGGCCCGGCCGCCGTTATAGACTGCCGTCTGGCGGAGGGGGAAATGTGCGCTGCGGCCGACGCCGCTGTGCGCGGCGGGGCGCGATTTCTACTGCTGTGTACAGGGCATGACGTTCATTGGGGCCGCCCCGCGTACTTTGAACCATGGCCCCTGCCTGCGGCGGAAGCGGTCCGGCATATGGCGGCGCTGGATATCAAGGGCATCGGCGTCGACGCCCTTTCCATCGACGGGCTGGGGGATGATTTGCCCCGTCACCGTTTGGCGCTTGAGCGGGGCGTCCTGCTGTTTGAAAACCTGCGCGGCCTGTCCCGCCTGCCGGAAGGCGGCTTTCTTTTTTCTGCATTTCCCCTCCGCCTGCCTTGTCCCGACGGCGCGCCGGTGCGTGCGGCCGCTATTCTGACGGAATGAGGGGGGGGATAACCCGCGGCGATATCGCCGTCATGGCCGGCGTTTTACTGTTGGCCGCCGGCATTTTCCTGTCCGGGCTGCAGCGCGCCGGAGACGGGGCGCTGGTCGCCGTCATTCGGCAGGACGGGCGGGAGATTGAGCGCATTGTCCTGACCGGCCTGGAAAAACCGGTTACCGTCACCGTTGGCGGACGCTATGAAAACGTTATTGCAGCAGAAAACGGCGCGGTGCGCGTACAAAGCGCCACCTGTCCGAACCAGACCTGCGTTCATACCGGGACGCTGACGCGCGCGGGGCAGAGCGCCGTCTGCCTGGAAAACCACATGACCCTGACAGTGGAGGGGCAGGGGGAAGTCGACGTGGTGGTACGATGATGGAAAGGACGAAGGCTTTGACCCTGTGCGCCATGCTGACAGCGGCGGCGCTGGTCCTCTCCCTTGTGGAAAGCGCCCTGCCCCTGCAGGCTGTCGTCCCGCTGCCTGGCGTCAAGCTGGGGCTCGGCAACGTCGTCACCCTGTATGCCCTGTACCGCCTGGGGGCGGGGCGGACGCTGGCCATTGTACTGTGCCGCGTGGCGCTGCTGTTCCTGCTGTCGGGCAGCGTCACGGCGCTTTTAATGTCCCTTTGCGGCGCGCTGGCCGCCCTTTGCGGCATGCTGCTGGCGCGTCGGCTGTGGCCGCGCGGGCTGAGCGTCGCCGGCGTTTCCGTAATAGGCGCCGCGCTGCACGGCATCGGGCAAATTTTGTGCGCCGCCGTCCTGACGGGGGGGCTGGGCGTTGTTTATTATCTGCCCGCCCTGTTGGTTTCGGCAGTTCCAACCGGCGCTTTGACGGCCGCCATTGCCGGCGGACTGCTGCGCAAGCTGCGCTGAAGGAGGAAAAAGGTTGAACCAGGTTAAAATCACCGTACTCAAGACGACATTTGATGAAGAGCTGGCCCGGGAATATGGCGTCAAGGGCCTGGGCCCCTGCCCGATGCTCAGGGCGGGGCAGGTTTTTACAGCCGACTATGCCAAGCCTGACGGGCTGTGCGACGAGGCGTGGAAAGCCATTTACCAGTATGTCTTTGCCCTGGCCCACGGGGCGAGGGAGGGGCTGTTTTATTACGGCGACTGGATTGCGGTTCCCGGCGTCGCTATTTGCAGCTGCAACGACGGCCTGCGGCCCGTCATCTTCAAGCTGGAGGCGACCGACGTCCCTGCCACCGTTAACTACACACCGGTGCGGTAAAGAAAAACGGCATGGATATCCATGCCGTTCTATTTTGGAATAATCAGCTTTCCACCTGGATTTGACAGGTCTTCATGCACTCCAGCGCGCGCAGGTGGCTTTCAGGGGTGACGCCGGCGCAGCAGGAAGCGTCCACGGCGATGGGCACCTCTGGCAGGAAGGCCTTGAGCAGCAACGCGTTGGAAATGACGCAGATGTCTGTGCACACGCCGACCAGGGTGACGCTTTCAATGCCTTGCTCCTTATGGAGGGCGGCCAGCACTTGCGCCAGGTCGGTGCTGCCAAAGGTCGGCTTGTCGATGGGATCTTCATGCCGCAGCGCCTCGATATCGGGGTGAAGCTGCCAGCCCCGCGTCCCGCGGATGCAGTGGGGAACGGGCAGCAGCCGGCCCTCCTGCGTTTGCAGGTAGTCCGGCTCGTGGGTATCGCGGGTGAAAAGCACGCGGCCGTCAAACGCGCGGATTTTGTCACAGACGCGCGGCAGGATGGCCTGCGCCTGCGCTGTGCCCAGCGCGCCGTCTATAAAGTCGAGCTGCATGTCGACAACGACAAGAATTTTCATGGAAGCCCCTCCTTTACTTGTCCAGGCCGCGGTACATGCGGATCAGTACGTTGCCATAGCCCGCGAAAGCGACCAGCATCATGGCGGCGCTGACGCCGATGAGGATGTTGGCCGGACCATTGGGCAGGTCGATAAAGATGATGAGGACGAGCGACACGGCGTAAAAGACCGCCGTGCTCACCTTACCGAACCACAGCGCGCCGTTTAGCTTGCGGCCCTTTTTGTACAAAACGGCGCTCAAGGCGGCGGTCGACAGCTCCTTGACGAAAAACAGCACGACAAGGCCTTTCATCAGCGGATGGCGGGAAATGAGACAGATGATAAGGGCGAACTGGGTCAGCTTGTCGGCAAAGGGATCGAGCACCTTGCCCAGGTCGGTTATCATGTTGAAGCGGCGCGCGATAAAGCCGTCAAGCAAATCGGACAGCCCGGACAGGGCGATGATGACGGCGGCGGCATAATATTCCTCCCGCGTCGAGGCGGTGACATAGCGCCAGACAAACAGGGGGATAAGGATGATGCGGAAATAGCTGAAAAGGTTGGGGATACTCCAAAGCTGTTGGCGTAGGGGGGTCTTATTCATGCCTTCGGTCCCTTTCTTGCAGGTTTGCCGGAATCAATATTTATCAGTATATCACAGCTTTTGCCGCTTTTCCAGACGATAGCGTCAAGATTGGCGTTTTTTCTGTGAAGATTGACATTTTGCCCCAGCCACGGCATAATGGGTAAGGCCGCGCGGCCGCCCCCGGTGACAGGGGGAGAGGTGCGTGCCGGAATCTGAAGAAAGGAAGAAAGCGGCCCTGCAAGCGGCAGGGCCGCGAACCAGGCAGACTGTTTTTCTGCCTGCAAGAGGACATGAAAACAAAAAAACTGACCGTCTGCGCCGTCATCGCGGCGGCGTATGCAGCCCTGACGCTGCTGCTGGCCCCTATCGCTTACGCCAACATCCAGATCCGCCTGAGCGAAGCGCTGACCATCCTGCCCTTTATCGCGCCGTATACCGGCTGGGGTCTGGTTGTCGGCTGCCTGCTGGCCAACCTGCTCAGCCCCTTTGGCATCAACCCGCTCGACGTCGTGTTTGGGACGCTGGCCAGCCTGCTGGCCGCCCTGGCCACTGCTCGTATCCGCAAGCGCTCGCTCGCTCCCCTGCCGCCTGTGCTGCTGAACGCCCTTATCGTTGGCGCCGTGCTGGCCTATACCAGCGCGCCGGACGCCTTCTGGCCGTCTTACGCCCTGTTCGGGCTGGAAGTGGGCGCGGGCCAGCTTGTCGCCTGCTATGGCGGCGGGCTGTTGCTGCTCAAAATAATGGAAAAAACCGGCCTTGCCGATGCTTTGAGAAAATAAAACGCGCCCCGCGGCGCAAAAAATAAGGGTGGACATGGGAAAAGCTCCCGTGTCCGCCCTTTTGCCGTCCGGCCCCTGCAAGCCGGGCGGCGCCCCCCTTCTGCTTCTGTCTTTCCCTGCGTCAGCGCCGTTCGGAAGGCGGCTGGGCGGGGCTTCAGAGCCGGGGCCCTGCCAGGGGAAGGGGCCGGCCAAAGGGCGGCGGAGCAGCACGACGCACAGGAAAAGGCCGGGCACAAGGGCAGGAGCCGGCTGCCTGTGGCGGCATGAGAATATACAATCGGACATAAAGCCCTTACCGGTTGCAATTTCCCTCGCGAACCGGTATAATCAAAATATAAAATGGACAAAGAATATCCGCACAACAATGGAGGTGCCTTATGACACACAAACGCTTGCTTTCCGTCCTGCTGGCGGCGGCGATCGCCGTATCCCTGCTCGTGATGCCGGCGGCCGCTTTTTCCGATTTGAAGGGCCACTGGGCGGAAGCCTATATTAACGATGTCAGCTCCAAGGGGGTCTTTAAGGGATACGAGGACGGCACCTTCCGCCCTTCCAACAATGTGACGGCCATGGAAGCGCTGGTGCTGTCCGGGCGCGTCTGCGGCGTCAGCACGGGCGACAAAGCTCTCATTGCCAAGGAATGGGCCGACGATCTTGACGATATCCTAAAAACGTCCTATACCTGGGCGCGGGAAGAGCTGGCCGTCTGCCTGGAAACCGGCATTTTGTCGCTGGAAGAACTGCGCACGCTCAATTCGACCGGCGCGCTGGGCAAGGAGATGGCCAAGGAAGACCTTGCCATGTATCTGGTGCGCGCCATGGGGATGGAGGAAATGGCGGCCGGCCTTTCGGGCTATACCCTGGATTTTAAAGACGCCGCTTCCGTCTCGGCCGAGCGCAGGCCGTATGTCTATATCCTTCAGCTTTACGACATTGTAGAAGGGGACACGAACAACAATTTTTCCCCCAAGCTGGCTGTCAATCGCGCCGTTGTCGCCACGATGATGAGCCGCGTCATTGACTTTATGGACGAAAACGGCGTCGTTATCGAACTGCCGGAATACACCGATTATACCTGGCAGGCCGGCACCATCGCGGGCGTCCAGGCCGGCGGCCGTGGCGTCACACTGCTGTCGCTGCAAAACGATCTGTCAGGCGACAAGACCATTTCCCTGCCTGACACTGTAAAGGTTTACCGCTATAACATGCTGGCCGGCACATCGGCCATCCAGGCGGGGCTGTACGCCCGCGTCGCCTTTAATTCCGCCGGCACGCCGACCGCTGTGCGCCTGTTTGATCTGCCCCAAAGCGTCAGCGGCACGGTCTCATCGTGTAACCAGGAGCAGCTGGTGATCAATGCGGGCGGCACGGCGCGCACGTTGGCCATTACCCGCTTTACCGAAGTGGAAGCCGGACGCAAGACAGGCGGCCGTGAGGTCATCGATCCCGAAGGGGGATACACCGGCGCCACGGGCACAGTCGACGCGGCGGGCAACCTTGTCACCCTTACGCTGACGGGGGGCAGCAGCCTGGAAGAAGGCATACTGGCCGGCGTCGAAACGGGCAAGGGCGGCGTAGACGTTCTTTCGGTCACCGGCTTTGACGGTGTCACCCGCCAGTTCGAACAGAGCGCCGGCGCCACCATCACCATCAACAGCAAGCTGGGCACTGTCAGCCAGAGCCATAAAGGGGATTACATCTCCCTGCGTATTTCCAACGACACAGGATTGGTTCTTTCCGCTGCCGTCGACACGGTGACCCGGTATGTACAGGGTGGCGTGCGCACCATCGGGCAGAATAAAAAGCCGGTCACTATCGGTATCAATAACCTGCTGACCGGAAAGACGACGACCTATGACGTCGCCACAGGCGTCGACGTCACCTATGCCGGCGAGGAAGCAAGCATCAAGGATGTGACGACAAGCTGGTTTGCCACCGCCCGGCTCAATGGCAGCGACGTTGTCGAGCAGATTATCGGCTACCCCGGTACGTCGGAGACGTCAGGCGAGCTGACCGATATTTCTTACGGCACCACCGTTGTTTTGACCGTTACCGCGCCGGACGGCACTGTCAGCACGTTTGATTTAGACGTCTCTGACCTGCCGGCTATCAAGCGCGGGGACAAATCAAGCTCGCTCGACAAGCTCAAGGTGGGCGACACGGTCACCGTTTCGGTCAAGTTCAACAAAGTCACTCTGATTGAATCAGAAGGGCAGGAGGCCAACCTCAAAGGCACCATCACCCGCATCGTGCAGGAAGCAGACGGCAGCACCATCGAGCTGCTGCTGGAGGATGGCACGACGGCCTCCTACCTGGTCAGCAGCGGCGTTTCCATCACGTCAGATGGCAAGGCCATCGCCATATCGGCCCTCAAGGTGGGCTATGAGCTGTCCATGCTGGTCAGCGGCGACACGCTTGTCTCCATTGAGGTGGAAAACGTCCCCTCGGTCTCCGGCGAGGTCTCCGGCACGGTTTTGTTTGTCAACACCAGTGAAAAGACCATCCTGCTTCAGACGGCGGAGGATTCCATCGTCACGGTCAGCACTGGCTCAAGCACAAAGCTGATGACGCTGACGGGCGGCACGTTTACCCTGCGCAGCCTGTCTGAGGAGGCGGGCACGGCGCAGATTACCGCCTACGGCGAATACGACGGGCTGGAGTTTAACGCCACCCTTATCCTGAAAAAATAGCGCTTGCGCGGCAGCAAAAGGCCCGCCTGCTTCAAGCAGGCGGGCTGTATTTTTTACTTCAGCTGCGAAAATCGGCCAGCTTGGATAGAGCCTTGCGTACCTTTTTGCGCAAGGGGTCGCCTTCGGCTGCATAGCCCAGCGCGATGACAAGGCGCACACGGCCGCTGGCGCCCAGCAGCTTTTTCAGCCTTTTTTCGTCAAACCAGCCCAGGATGCAGCTTGCCAGCCCCCGCTCGGCGGCGCACAGAACCAGGTGAGCGGCCGCAATGCCGATATCGACGCTGCGGTAGTCCTGTGCCCTGACGCGGCTGCCCAGAGCGGCAGAGGCTGAATAAGGCGCTTCGCTGACGACGATAAAGCAGGGCACGCCGGCGGTAAAGCCGTTCATTCCCATGCTGCGGGTACATTCCCCAACGCGGGCGGCCATGTCGCCGGTGCAGACGGTGTAGTGCATGGGCTGTGCGTTGCAGGCGCTGGGGGCGAGACGCGCAGCCTCCAGGCAGGCGGTGATTTCATCCAGCCCGACGGCACGGGGGCTGAAATTGCGGCAGCTTTGCCGCGTGCGGACAAGGGCTTCAAAATCCATGATACATGTCTCCCAAAAGGCTAAATCGGGCGGCAGAACCCTTCTGCCGCCCAAAGGACACGCTTGACGCCCGCCCCCTTATTCGATGGGGAAATCGAAATAGGTGTCGGGATAAGGCTCGGTGGCCAGATTGAAGTGCCACCATTCGCACTCATAGGGGACAAAGCCGCACGAGCACATGGCGTCGGACAGGATTTTGCGGTTGCGTTCCTGCTGCTCGGTCAGGCCGGCTGCGCCGGGATGGGAACGCACGTCCATAAAGTCAAAGATACTGCCCATATCCAGCTCCTGATGGGTCTTCAGGTCGACAATGGTCAGGTCAACCGAGCTGCCGCGGGAATGGCCCGATTTGCGGGCGATGTAACCCAAGTCAAACATGGCGGCCTTTTCGACGTTGGGGTAATGAACCGGCTTGCGGCGCTGATCCTCCACATCGGCGCCCCAACGGATAAAGTCGTCAACGGCGCGCTGGGGGCGGAAGGCGTCGTAAATCTTCATGATATAACCCTGCCCCCGCAGGATTTCGGCGGCCTTGACACAACAGTCTGCCGCTTCCTGCGTCATGACGACGAGGGGCTGGTTGTACCCTTCCGCGCGGCGGCCCATGAAGTTGTCGGTTCCAAAGTACTTGGCGTCAATAATGCAGTCGGGAATGAGATCGTCAATGTAGACGAAGCCCTTCGGCAGGCCCTTTTTGGGGATACCCTTGGTGGACAGATTCATCAGTAATTCCTCCTTTTAGCAGGGTGCCCATGTTGAAATGCACTCTTATTTATCAGTATACCACAAAACAGTAAAAAAGCAATGCTTATAATTTGTAGGAAAGCACCAGCAGGCTTTCGGAAAAATGGACGTTTTCCACCGGAACGTCGCTGACCTCGAGGTGCAGATCGATGTTGGTAAAGTTCCATATGCCGCGGATGCCCCAGCTGACCAGGCTGGCAGCCATTTCGCGGGCGACGCCGCCGGGCAGCGTCAGAATGGCGACGTCGGGCGACTTTTCTTTGACAAAGCTCTCCAGTCCGTCCAGCGGGAGGACGACGCTGTCGCCAATGGTTCGGCCGATTTGCTGGGGAGACGGATCGAAGGCGCCGATGACGGTGAAGCCGTACCGCGCGAAACGGAAGTTGCGCAAAAGCGCGCGCCCCAGGTTGCCCACCCCGATCAAAACGGCGGTGTGCCCCTGGTCAATGTGCAGAATGGCCGCGATGCTGCGCAAAAGCGTGTCGACATTATACCCGTAGCCCTGTTGGCCAAACCCGCCGAAGCAGTTGAAATCCTGCCGCACCTGCGAGGCCGTCAGGCCCATTTTGCCGGCCAGCGCTTCGGATGATATGCGTTCCACCCCTTCGCCCTTGAGCTCAGTCAAATGGCGGTAATAGCGCGGCATGCGCCGCACCACTGCCGACGAGATCTTTTTCTCCATCATTGGATCCCTCCCGGTAAGCTATTGTATCTAAAATTCACAGCATTTTCAAGCGGTATTTCGCCTGATTCGGACACTTTTTTATCTCCCTCCAGGGCGAGGGAAAACTGGGGAAAAATCCCTCTACAAAAAGTTATCCACATTATCCACAGGTTTATCAACAACCCCACAACCCTTCCGAACCAAGGGGTTGCGCGGATCGGGCATAGTTATCCAACAGGCTGCCAGACAGTTTCCCACATTTTTCGCCCCAACAGACGGGGCAAAATCCCAGAAAGTTTTACAATGAGTTTACAAACCATGACAGCCCGCCCGCCGCAGGGCTTCAGCCCTGCTGAAGCACAAGCGCCTCAGACGCCGGCAGGGTGGCATAGCAATTCTGTCCGCAGTCGCCCACGTTGCCGGCCATGTATTCATAATACGCCTGCGCCGCTATCATCGAGCCGTTGTCGCCGCACAGCGACAGGGGCGGCAGGCACAGCCGCAGGCCGTGCTTTTCACATTCCGCCTGCAAGCGGGCGCGCAGCAGGGAATTGGCAGCCACGCCGCCGGCGGCGGCCACCGTTTTTCGTCCGCAGGCCCGCGCCGCGGCGATGACGCGGGGCACAATGGCGTCGCTGACAGCCAGGCAGACGCCGGCGGCAAGGGAGGCGCGGTCGATTTCCTCCCCCTTCTGCGCGGCGTTGTGCGTCAGGTTGACGGCCGCCGTCTTGAGCCCGGAAAAGCTGAAGTCATACGGCGCGCCCTGTACGTCGGCGCGGGGCAGGCGGTACTTGTTGGCATCGCCCGCCTGCGAGAGCCTGTCCAGCGCCGCGCCGCCCGGATAGGGCAGGGAAAGCACGCGGGCGATTTTATCAAAGGCCTCGCCGGCGGCGTCGTCCCGCGCGCGGCCGATGACCGTCATATGGGTGTAATCCTCCACGTCGACGACGACGGTGTGCCCGCCCGACGCGACCAGCGCCGTAAAGGGGGGCTGCAGATCGGGACAGGCGACGTAGCAGGCGGCGATGTGACCACGGATGTGGTGGACCGGGATAAAGGGGACGCCGAGCGACAGGGCGCACGCCTTGGCGAAATTGGCCCCCACCAGCAGCGCGCCGATGAGCCCGGGCGCGCAGGTGGCGGCGACGGCGTCCAGCTCGCCTGCTGAAACGCCGGCGCAGCGAAGGGCTTCAGCAGCGACCAGCGTCACCTTTTCCGCGTGCTGGCGCGATGCGATTTCCGGCACGACGCCGCCGTACAGCGCGTGCATTTCCGCCTGGGAATAGACGATGTCGGACAGAATTTCCCGCCCGCCGCGGCTGACGGCGGCCGCCGTTTCGTCACACGAGCTTTCAATGGCAAGTATCAGCATAGCGGTTCCTCACTCAGCGTTTTTGTCATGAGCAGCGCGTCCTCTTCGGGATCCTGGTAGTACCGGGGCCGCCGTCCCACCGTTTCAAAGTCAAAGGCGCGGTACAGCGCGATGGCAGGGGTGTTGCTTTCCCGCACCTCCAGCGTCAGACAAAAGGCGCCCTGCTCCCGCGCGTAAGCGACGGCGTGGGTAAGCATGACCCGCGCCAGCCCGCGGCGGCGGTAGGCGGGCAGCACCGCGACGTTGGCGACATGTACCTCGCCGCAGATGCTGAGGGTGGCCAGGTAGCCGGCTATCTTGCCGTCCAGTAGCAGCACAAACCAGTGCGACAGGGGGTTATGCAGCTCGTCCCGCAGCATGTTTTCGCTCCACGGGTCGGAAAAGCACTGCTTTTCCGCCGCCGCGACGGCGGGGATATGCCCGGGAAGCAGGGGGGAAAGCTCAATGCTTGGCGTCATACCAGTTGCCTCCCCAGGATGCGTCGGCCACCAGGCGCACACGCAGGTGAGCGGCATTTTCCATCTCCTCGGCCAACAGGCGGCAGACGGCGTCGCGTTCTTCCTGCGGCGCTTCGACCATCAGCTCGTCATGTACCTGCAAAACGAGGCGGGCGCGCAGGCTTTCCTGCCGCAGGCGGCGGTCGACGGCGATCATCGCCAGCTTCATGATGTCGGCCGCCGTGCCCTGGATGGGCATGTTGAGGGCGACCCGCTCGCCAAAGGACCGGGTGTTGAAATTGGAGGACGACAGCTCGGGCAAAGCGCGGCGGCGGCCGTACAGCGTCGAGACATACCCGTCCTCCTTGGCCTGCTTGCGGATGCTTTCCATATAATCGCGCACGCCGGCAAAGTTTTGCAGGTAGGCGTCAATATACTGCTGCGCCTCATTTTTAGTGACGCCGATGTCCTCGGACAGCGAAAAGGCGGAGATGCCGTAGACAATGCCGAAGTTGACCGCCTTGGCCCGCCGGCGCAAATCGGCCGTCACCCCCTCCAGCGGTACGCCGAAGACCTGCGACGCTGTGACGGCGTGGAAATCCTCGCCGGAGGAGAAGGCCTCCAGCATAC